>JANOJJ010000246.1:0-2415 GCA_031408155.1 Rubrivivax sp. | reverse complement strand
GCCAAGGCCGAGATCGCGATGATCAAGGTGGTGGCTCCCAACATGGCCGGCAAGATCATCGACTGGGCGATGCAGGTGCACGGCGTCGCCGGCATGAGCGAGGACTTTCCGCTCGCCTACTTTTACACCCTGGTGCGCACGCTACGATTTGCAGACGGCCCCGACGAGGTGCACCGCAGCGCGATCGCCAAGCTCGAGCTCGGCAAGTACGGCACCAAGCCCTGAGCCCGCGCACACGGCAGGCCCTGCGGCCTGCCGTGTGGCTGGCGAAGGCCCGAGCATGTCCCGCATGCGAGGCGCTTCGCTTCGTTCGCCGTGATCAACTCACGGGCGGACTTGCACCTCCAAGAGCGTCTGATCGGTTGCGTCAGTCGACCTGGGCGACCACCTGGACGGTGACCTCGACCACGACATCGGTATGCGCCGCAACCGACACCGGGTGCTCGCCAACTGTCTTGAGCGGCCCGTGCGGCATGCGCACCTGCGACTTCTGCACCGGCAGGCCGATCTTGGTCAGCGCCTCGGCGATGTCGGCATTGGTGACCGAGCCGAACAGGCGGCCGTCAACGCCGGCCTTCTGCGCGATGCGCACGGTCTTGCCGCTGAGCTGCTCACCCATCGCCTGCGCCGTGGTCAGCTTGGCGCTGGCAGCCTTTTCCAGGTCAGCGCGGCGGCCTTCGAATTCCTTGATCGCAAGCTCAGTGGCACGGCGCGCCAGCTTCGACGGGATCAGGAAGTTGCGGGCATAGCCTTCCTTGACCTTGACGACATCACCCAGGTCACCGAGCTTGCCGACCTTCTCCAGAAGTATTACTTGCATGGGGCTGCTCCGTTCAAACCTTGTGTTGATCGGAGTACGGCAGCAGCGCGAGGAAACGCGCACGCTTGATGGCCGTGGTGAGTTGGCGCTGGTAGAACGCGCGCGTGCCGGTCAGGCGCGCTGGCGTGATCTTGCCGTTCTCGCCGACGAAGTCACGCAGCACATCGATCTCCTTGTAGTCGATCGACTCGACATGGCCGACCGTGAAGCGGCAAAAGCGCTTGCGACGAAACAGCAGCGACTGGGTGTTGCGCTTGGGGCGCTTGTCCTTGGAACCACGACCTTTACCGCGGGGTGGGGGCATGAGAGATCTCCGAAAACTGGATCAAAACCGAATGAATGAGTCAACCTTGCGACTCGACCGACGTGATGTGAAAGCGCAGTCCGCGTCCGTTGCGAACACTGGTGACAAAGCCGGCGAACAGGGCTGCATCACCAAGCGCCATCGCCACCAGCGGACGCGTCACCTCGCCGACGGCCACCGCACGCATCTCCATCGAGACCTTGCGCGGCAGCCCGTTCTCGCTCAACTCCGACTCGTGCTTCAGCCCGACATCGAGAGCCGGCAATCCGGCTGGGGTGTATCGCATCGCCGCACGCTCCACCAGTTGTGCCGACAGCAGCAACCGGTTCATCGTGACTGGGCGCCATCAACGACCACGGACCCGAGGCTCGGCCTCAGGCTGAGGCCTCCTGGCGCTCCTTTCGCGCTTCTTCGCGCTCGACCGCCTTCATCATCACCGACGGGATGGTCACGGCCTTGCCGGTGGCCACAGTCAGGTGGCGCAACACGGCGTCGTTGAAGCGAAAGCCGGTCTCGAGTTCGTTCAGCGTTTCCTTGCTGCACTCGATGTTCAGGCACAGGTAGTGCGCCTTGGCCAGCTTCTGGATCATGTAGGCCAGTTGGCGACGGCCCCAGTCCTCGACCCGATGCAACTTGCCGCCGGCGGCAGTGACCAGACCCTTGTAACGTTCCAGCATGGCCGGAACCTGTTCACTCTGATCCGGATGGATCAGCAAAACGATCTCGTAGTGACGCATGAACACTCCTTGTGGTTTCCTGTGGGAGGAAGCCGCCCCGAAAGCGTCGCCCAACGTCGGTCGACTGTCGTCAACGCTTGCTGGATGCCGGGTGCGGCAAGGGAAAACCGAGCATTCTAGCCCACGCGCGTCCGAATGTGCTTCAGGTGCACTCACCCGGCCGCAATTGGTCCGGCAGCACCATTTGCTCGGGGCCGGCCATCACGAACCGCGGGCGCGCCGTCTGGCGCGCCGGTCCGTTCTAGGCGCGCTTGGCCAGCCGCTGCCAGGTGTCGACGACCGTATCGGGATTGAGCGAGATCGACCCGATGCCCTCCTGCGCCAGCCAGTCCGCAAAGTCGGCATGGTCGCTCGGCCCCTGTCCGCAGATGCCGATGTACTTGCCGGTGGCCCGGCAGGCTGCGATGGCGCGCGAGATCAGGGCCTTGACGGCGGGGTCGCGTTCGTCGAAGTCGCCGGCCAATTGCTCGATGCCGCTGTCGCGATCCAGTCCCAGCGTTAGCTGGGTCAGATCGTTGGAGCCGATCGACATGCCGTCGAAGTGCTGCAGGAAC
>JANOJJ010000324.1:0-4182 GCA_031408155.1 Rubrivivax sp. | reverse complement strand
GATCGGGGCGCCGCCCGGGCTGAACCTGTCCCACGCGCCGGCGTTCAACGAGGCGCTGCGGTCGTTCCTGGGGGCGTCAACCGCCGTGGCCGCCGCCAAGGCGTGCGCCCACCGCAGGCATGGGTGCATCGAGCCCGACATCGTTCATGGCACGATGCGTGAACTTGCACGGCGCGATGCGGGCGATCACCGGGCCAATCCGCTGAACGGTGACGCCGGACGACCGCTCGTCGTCCGGTTGGCGCGCCCGGCTGTTTGAGCTCGGCACTGAGCGCCAGTCAATCGACTGTGAGCCGGTTTGCGCTTCGACATTCCGCAGCACACCTACCTGATGGTCGGCCTGGACCAGACCTTCAAGGGTTTCGTCAGCGACGACGGAAAGTTCAGGCCGATGGTGCCGAGGCATCGAGCCGCCTTCGAAGCGCCCCAGAGCGGCATCGAAGGCGACGAGTCGAATCGGCATCCAGGCGCCGGGCCCATTCCGGTGCCGAGTCCTCTCAGCTGCGAAGGGGCAGTGCAGCGCCTATCGCTATGAACACCCCGCCGCAGGCCTGGTTGAAGCGTTGCCCGACTCGCCGCAGCCATGGGCTGATGCGGTGAGCCATGCTGGCGATGAACACCTCGGTCGCGATTTCTACCGCTGCGAAGGTTCCGGCCATGATGCAGAACTGCACCATGAGGCTTCGTGAGGGGTCGATGAATTGAGGCAGAAAAGCGGCGAAGAAGAGAACCGCTTTGGGGTTGGTCATCGCTGAGAGCGCGCCCTGTTGGAACATCGACCAGCCGGCCCTCGGCGCCGCCAGACCCTGAACGTCGACGCCTATCGGTGGCGAGCGCCAAACCTGAATGCCGAGCCACACAAGGTAGGCGCCGCCCACCCACTTCATGACCGTCAGCCACGCAAGCGAGCTCTTCAACAGGGCACCGATGCCGAACATCGACAGGGCAATCACCGCGATGAAACCGAGCGCTCCGCCGATGATGGTGTACAGCGCCTTGCGGCGCCCGTGCATTGCGCCGTGCGTCAGCGCGAGCAGGCCGTTCGGGCCGGGCGACAGCGACAGTCCGATGACGGCCAAGTAATAGACAAGCCAAGTGTCGAGCTCCATGGCCGAGCATATTGAGGTGCACCCACTCGTGCAAGAACCTGATCGACATGTCCGACGTCCAGATCACCGGGCGCCAGCTGGCACAACGCAGCGCGATGCGATGATGCGCAACTGCCGCGCCGGCAGGCTGCTGCGGCCCCCACCGCATGTCCGATGCACCTGGGTCCGAGCTTGACGCCGCAAGGCCGTGTCTACAGCGCCTTCGCCCTCTACGCGATGGCCATCGGTGGCATCTTCCCGCGCCTGGGCGACCTGCAGCGCGCCCTGGCGGTCGACGAACGCACGCTGGGGCTGGCGCTGATCGGCATGGCCAGCGGCACGCTGCTGTCGTTGACGCTGGCCGGCCGCTGGCTGGAGCGGGTCGGGCACCGCGCCGCGCTGCTGGGCCTGATCCCGATGCTGGCACTCTGGGTTGCGGTGGCCTCGTTCGCGCGCGGCCCGCTGATGCTGTACCTGCTGCTGCTGCCGGCCGGGCTGTGCATCGGCGCCGTGGAGGTGGTGGTCAACCTCGAAGCCGACCGGCTCGAGCATCGGCTCGGGCGTCGCCTGATGAACCGCGCGCATGCGTGCTGGAGCATCGGGTTTTTCGGCGCCAGCCTGCTGGGCGCCGGGTTCGCCCAGATGGGGTTCAGCCCGCAGGCTCATCTGGCCTTGATGACCGGGGTGGTCGGCACCTTGTGCGGACTGCTGCTGGGCGGCTTCGAACCCGCGCCCCGGCGGCCCGACTGCCACGACGGCCCTGCCCCACGGGGAGCGCGCCCGACCCGCACCACGCTGTGGCTGCTGGCAGCGACGCTGGGCGCGATGGTGCTGGAGGGCGCCGCTGCCGACTGGTCGGCGATCTACATGCGCGACGTGCTGGCCGCCGGCCCTTTCGCGGCCGGCGCCGCGGTCGCCACCGGCGCCGCAGCGCAGGCGCTGGCGCGCTGGCACGCCGACGGCTGGGTCGAGCGCCTCGGCCCGGTGCGGCTGGCTCGAGTGCTGCATCTGTTGCTCGGCGCTGGGGCGCTGGCGGTGCTGCTGGCACCGCATGCGGCGGTCGCGTTGCTGGGTTTTGCGCTCATCGGCGTGGGCAGCAGCGCCATCTTTCCACTGGCGATGTCGGCGGCGGCCCAGGCCACCGACCGCCCGGCGGCGGTGAACGTGGCGGCGCTGGCGCAGACCTCGTTCCTCGCCTTCCTGCTCGGGCCACCGCTGCTCGGCGGCGTGGCCACGGCCGTCGGCATCCGGTGGGCGTTCGGTATCACGCTGCCGCTGGTGTTGCTGGGCTGGATCGCCGCGCGGGCGCTGGCTCCGCAGGGCCGGCTGCCTTGAGCAATGGCGGGCGACGAGCGGCTGCGGGAATCGGGTGGATGCCAGCACGGCGCACCCGGCTTGGCGCGGCAGCCAATCTCGCCGCCCTGGTCCGCGAGGTCCGCGCCAGGCTGACCCGGATCACGCTGGCCGGCGAACGAGATGGCGACCAACTTCACCGCGTTCGCCTCAAAAGTGCACGCCCATTCGTTTCACTGACGGGAGCGCAATTGATCGCGCACTGCGGTGACGTGCGCGCCAACTTTGGCCACCGCATCCTTCAACTCCGCTTCCGTGCACTTAAGCTCCCTGCACCAGTACTGCAACTCGACGGGGTCCATTGCATTGACGCGGCCGCGATCGAGCGGTTCGAAGTCACCTGGATGGTCTGACATGTTTCCTCCTGTCGGGGTTGGCGTGAAGCCGAGTTGATGGAAGCCGCCGCTGGTCGATGCTGCCATGCCTGTCCCCCGAATTGCGGAAATGACCTGGCCGAGCCGGCGATGTGCGCACGGGCCTGACGATTGTGAATCTGAGCCTGACAAAGGCCTGGGCCTTCGGTTGAGTGTGGCACGAGTTCATCTGGCGTTTCCTGCAGCACGTGCGGCCGATGGGCTTCAAGCGCATCTGCCACTGTGGCGTACTCACGCGCGCGCACAGGGTGCGCTGCCTGGCCGCGGCACGCAAGGCGCTGGCGATGCCCGCACCGCAGCCCGCAGCGCAGGAGGCGGCGGCCGACTTCATGCGTCGCGTGGCCGCATCGACATCGAGTGCTGCCCGCATTGCCGGGCGCGCTGGCACGTGGTGCAGACCGTTCATGCCGAGCGTGCACCGCTGCACGCCACACCGGCGCGACCGCCACAACAGCGCGGCACGACGCCGCACGCGCCGTGACGATGAGCACGGCACGGATCGCCGAATCCATGGCCCCCGCCCTGCGTGGACGAGCGCGGCCGCTTCGCCGTGCGCGTCAACCTCACCGAGCACCGCGCGCGTACCCTCGCACGCCGTTCGGGTCGCCCATTCCAAGCGTTCAGCGCTGGTGGGACACGGCCCTGCCTGCCTGCTGGACCAGCGCCAGGACCAAGCGGCTGCGCACCGACGCGCGCAGCCAGATGACGCCGAAGCGGCGGCGATAGGGCTGGTCGGCCAATGCGATGCGCGCGACCCGCAGCCCCCGCCACCAGGGCACCGATGCATCGGGCGCCAGCGAGACGCCGAGCATCGCGATCGCGGGTAGTGAGCTGAGCTCGAAGCGCTCGCGCGGCACGATGCCGCAATGTCGTCGCCAGAACGTGGCCACACGGAGCTAGGCACCCACCAGTAGGCGGCCCACAGAGCGATTGAGACGCGCTGCGGGACTCGAGACCGTCCGAGCTCACAACCTCGGGAGCCTCGAATGCAGGCCACGGTGCAGCAGCCCCAGCGGGCGCTGGATGGCGCTGCGGTTCACGCCGAGCGCCACCGCCCCGAGCAGACCACGCTGTACCACGCTGTACCGCCTGGTGCAGCAGCACGCCGCGACCTTTATCGCCGAGACCGAAGCCATTGCCGGGGCCGATCTGCCGCAATTTGTGAAGGACGAGTTCGACGCCTTCCTGGAGTGCGGCATCCTGGCCCACCGCTTAGCCCGGGCAATCGAAGAGCGCCCTTCGGTCGCTCGTGCCAAGGCCGAGACTGCACCTGATCAGCACCTGATCCGCTTGCATGGCGTGTGGGCACCCAACGCCAAACTGCGCGCGCAGGTGGTGCCGCAAGAGCCGCAGGCGCCCGCACAGGC
>JANOJJ010000136.1:0-5772 GCA_031408155.1 Rubrivivax sp. | reverse complement strand
GCGACACCGACCCCCGCGCGAACGCCGGCCGCGAACACCGCCACCCACAGCAGCGGCCGCACCAGCGCCGACACCAGGCGGCCGGTCTGGCGACTGAACTTGAGCAGCTCGCGCTGCACGATCGCCCACAGCGCCTGCAGTGCGTGCGCGATGCCGGAGCGGCGCTCGTCGGACGTTGGTGTCAAGAGCGCGCCTTGCAGAGTTTTTCGGGCCCGTCGGCGCCCAGCGTGTCGAGCGTGTTCTTCGGATGCAGTACGCCGTCGGCCGGCGCCTGCGCGGCCACGGCCTGCGCGTCACCCAGCAGCAGCGGCTGGCGCAGCTGGCCGTCCCAGGGCCGGAAGCCCATGGCCACGCCCTTGCTGCCGTCGATCTCGGCGTCGGCCAGCAGGCGCGCAAAGTCAGCCGGCTTCCTGGCCGCACCCACGGCCGCGGCCACCAGCGCCTTGCCGGCGATCCACAGCGACCAGTCGTGCGCGGCCATCGGCCGGCCCGCGGACTTGCTCAGGCGGCGAGTGACCTGCGGTGCGCCGAAGCGCTCGAAGCGGGGGTGCCAGGCCAACGCCGACAGGCCGCCGTCACCCACCACCGGCCGCGGCAGCCCGGTGCGAAAGGGCAGCGTGGTGGCGAACTCGCCGTCGCTGTCGACCACCCACACCACGTCGTAGGCGCCGACGGCGGGGCCGGTCAGCAGCAAGGGGTTGGCCAGGTCGCGCTCGCGCGGGTCGGCCGACAGCTTGAAGGGCTTGGCCGCCACCAGCTTGAGCCCGTAGCGCTTGATCGACGCCTGCGCGCTGGCGCTGCGCGCCGCTTCGTCGGGGCCGGCCAGCAGCAGCACCTGCTGCCAGCGCCGTGTGGTCAGGAATTGCGCGATGGCGTCGGCCTTCATGCGCTCGCTCGGTGCGGTGTGCCACAGGTTGCGCCGGCAGTCGGCCTGGCGCAGCGCATCGGCAGCGTTGCCGGCGTTGATCAGCGGCAGCTTGACCGCGTCGGCCGCGGCCAGCGTCCAGGCCGCGGGCAGGTCGGTGACCACGGCGACAGCGCCCTGCTTTTCGGCCAGCGTGGCAGCGCTTCTGGCAGCGGCGGCGTCGGCCACTTCGGCGACCGCCAGTTCGAGCGTGCTGCCGGCGGCGTCGAGTTCGGTACGACCTTCGGCCAGCGCCACCTTGAGGGCGTCCGCCGGGGGGCCGGACGGGTGGCCCGGCGCGGCCCGCTCGATGCGTGCGCGCTCCAGCCGCGCATCGTCGGCCGGCACCAGCAGCGTCACCTTGAAGGCAGCCGCGGTGGCCGGCTCGGCCAGCGCCACCAGGGCCACCAGGGCCGACGCTTTGATCAGTGAC
This sequence comes from Rubrivivax sp., assembly GCA_031408155.1. Taxonomy (GTDB): domain Bacteria; phylum Pseudomonadota; class Gammaproteobacteria; order Burkholderiales; family Burkholderiaceae_C; genus Rubrivivax. Next base: position 4,435 of record JANOJJ010000136.1, on the reverse strand, counting down.
CGGCGCATCTCAGAAAAGCCCTCACTCCACCACCAGCACGCTGTGCGGCACGCGACCGACCTTGACGGTCTTGACCGCCTTGGCGCTGGCCACGTCGACGATGCTCAGGTCGTCGCTCAGGCCGTTGACCACCAGCAGCGTCTTCTCGGCCTGGTCGAGCGCCAGGCCCCAGGCGCGCTTGCCCACCAGCACCAGGTCGGTGACCTTGCGTGTGGCCACGTCGACGAAGGCCACGTGGTTGGCCTTGCCCAGGCCGACGAAGGCGCGCTTGCCGTCGCGGCTCATCACCAGGCCGACCGGCGTGATGTCGGCCTTGCGCGCGCCCTTGACCTCGAAGGTGATGGTGGCGGCGACCTCGTGTGTCCGGGTGTCGATCACCGTGACGCTGGCGTCGAGTTCATTGCTGACCCACAGCTGCGCGCCGTCGGGCGACAGCGCAAAGCGGCGCGGCCGCTTGCCGGTCTTGATGTTGTGCACGATCTTGCCGCTGGCCAGCTCGACCACCTGCACCAGGCTGGCCACCTCGCTGGTGACGTAGACCAGCTTGCCGTCGGCCGAGATCTTTACGCCTTCGGGCTCGCCGCCGACCTTGACCTGGCTACTGCGCTTGCCGCTGACGAGGTCGATCACGCTGAGCGTCGCGTCCTCCTCGTTCGTCACGTAAAGCGTCTTGCCGTCGGCGCTGAGGTCGAACATCTCAGGGTCGTCGCCGAGCCCGACCTTGCGCACCGACTTGCGCGTGGCCAGGTCGATGAAGTCGGCCTGCGCCGATTCACCACAGGACACGGCGAGTTGCTTGCGGTCGGCTGTGAGCTGCAGGTGGCGCGGGCGCTTGCAGGTGGCCACGCTGCCGGTCACGGCCTGCGTCTTGAGGTCGACCAGCGTCAGCGCGTGGTCCTTCTCGCTCGATACCCAGGCCGTGCCCTGGGCCCAACAGGCTGGGCTGAGGATCAGCGCCGCGCCGGCCACTGCGGCGCGCAAGGAATATCGGCTACTCATGCCTGTCTCCGAGTCAGTGGGGACGATGTCGGGGCCCTCATGACGTGGCCTTCAGGAACGCCGTTTCGAGGCTGGCGAATGGGTCGCCGCCGAGTTCGGCGGCAACTGCCGCCGGCGCGCCGTCGGCCAACAGGCGTCCCTTGTGCAGCACCAGCACGCGGTCGGCGGACTCGGCCTCTTCGACCAGGTGGGTGGCCCACAGCACGGTGCTGCCGCGCTGCCGGACGTCGGCACGGATGTCGGCCAGCAGCTCGCGGCGCGACTTGGGGTCGAGGCCGACCGTGGGCTCGTCCATCAGGATCACGTCGGGCCGGTGCAGCAGCGCGCGCACCAACTCGACCTTGCGCCGGTTGCCGCCGGAGAGTTCGCGCAGCGGGCGGTCGAGCTCGCCGTGCAAGCCGCGCGGCCCGCAGTCGGACTCGATGCGCGCGCGCGCCAGCGCGCCGGGCAGGCCGTGCAGCGCGGCGTGAAAGGCCAGGTTGCGGCGCACGCTCAGATCGAGGTCGAGCGACAGCTGCTGGAACACCACGCCGATGTGGCGCAGTGCCCGCGCTGGCGCGTGGCGCAGCGAGCAGCCGGCGGCCGACACGTCGCCTTCGTCGGCAGCGAAGAGGCCGGTCAGGACCTGGAACAGGGTCGACTTGCCGGCCCCGTTGGGCCCGAGCAGCACCACAAAGCAGCCGCGCGGCAGCGTGAACGACAGACCGGCCAGCGCGGCCCGTGCTCCATAGCGCTTGACGAGGCGGCGCACGTCGAGCGCCGCAGCAGGCGTGGCGGCGACTTCGGCTGCTGCCGCCATCACAGATCAATCTCCAGGCCGTCGTAGGCGAGCGCGATGCCACGCTCGGCCAGCGCCCGGCGCGGGTGGGCGGACCCGCCGGCAAACAGCACCTTGTGTCGCGCCGGCAGGCCCGACAGCAGCTCGACCCAGCTCGACGCGCCACTGCCGGTCAGATCGTCGGGCTGGTTGTCGCTCATCTGGCCGTCGACCAGTAGGCAGTCGGCCTCGCGCATCCAGTCGAACTCGAAGGGCCCGATGCGCGTCAGTCCGGGCGCGCAGAACACGCGCTGGCCGGTGGCCAGGTCGCGCACGGCCAGCGCGATGCTGTCGCCCACCAGCGGCTGTTGGTGCGCCGCATGGGGCGGCGACGGCATCTGCGTGGCCAGCGCCGTGAACTCCAGCGTCGGCATGCCGTCGACGCGGAAGGTGGCCAGCCGGGTGTCACCGGCGACCGGCACCACGTGCCAGTGCACGCCGCAATAGTGCTGCAACACCGGCAGCACAGGCAGGGTGGTGGTCAGGTCCTCGAACACCGCCGGTGTGGCATAGAGATCGATCGCGCTGCCGTTGCGCAGGCCGAGCAGGCCGCCCATGTGTTCGACCTGCGCATCGGTCAGCACGACCGCACGCACATCGGCATCGAAGAGCTGGCGATGGGCCCGGGTCGCCGCGCCGCGCGCGAGCTGCTGCGCGACCGCGGCCGAGACGTTGATCAACACCCAATGGCCGTCGTCGGTGCCCAGCGCGGCGATGCCGCGGCTGGTCGCATCGTGGTGCGGCGCGTCGGCGCTGATCGCGCCACCACCCAGGATCACGATCTTCACAGCCAACGCTCCGCGGCGAGGTGGCCTGAGGCAAGTTCAACGCTGTGATTCATCGAGAGCAAGACCGGATCGGCCCGAGAGCCATTGCGATCCAGCCAGCAAGTCACGTGCCGCGTTGCCATCAGCCTGCCGGGCCATGAATGCGACCGTGCCTGGACCAGTGTGTAGCAGGGGCAGGCGCCGGCGTTCAATGCTGGCACAGGGTTTCCTCGCAGTCCGGTGGCGCGACTTCGGCCTTTGCCGAGCGCCTGCGCCGCAAGGCCCGCGCGCTGTCGAGCGCTTGCGCCGGCGCCTGGGTGTCGACTCATTTCCAGCGCAGCTTGCGGTAGATGGTGTTGCGGCTGATGCCGAGCTGCTTGCTGGCTTCGGAGATGTTGCCTGCGCAGGCGGCCACCGCCTGGCGGATGGCCTCGATCTCGAGGTCGGCCATGGTCCGTGGTGGGCTGTCGCTGCTGAGGGCCGGCGCCGCGACGGCGGCAGCCACGGCGGCCGGCGGCGGCGTCGGTGCTGCTGCTGCCACTGCCGCCGCCGCCGCCGCACCAGCGGGCAGGCGCTTGATCGCGTCTTCGAGGAAGTCGTCCGACAGGTGCTCGCGTGTGATGCGCGCGTCGCTCGAGGCCATCACGCAGGCGGTGCGCAACACGTTGAACAGCTGGCGTACGTTGCCTGGCCAGTGATAGTGCTCGAACAGCTGCACCACGTCGCTCGACAGCTGCAGGTGGCGGCCGCCGCACTCGCGCTCGTGGATACGGCGCACCAGGGCCATCAGATCACTGCGTTCGCGCAGCGGCGGCAGTCGCACGGCCAGGCCGTTGAGGCGGTAGAACAGGTCCTCGCGGAACTGCTTGGCCTCGATCATCTCGCGCAGGTTGCGGTGGGTGGCGCAGATGATCGACACGTCGACCGCCACGCTCTTGGCGCTGCCCAGCGGCGTGACGTGGCGTTCCTGCAGCACACGCAGCAGGTGGGCCTGCAGCGCCACCGGCATGTCGCCGATCTCGTCGAGGAACAGCGTGCCGCCGTCGGCCTGCACGATCTTGCCCACTGAGCCCTTGCGCCGCGCGCCGGTGAAGGCGCCTTCCTCGTAGCCGAACAGCTCGGCCTCGATCAGTGTCTCGGGAATCGAGGCACAGTTCACCGCCACGAAAGGCTGCTTGCAGCGCGCCGAATCGGCATGGATGGCGCGCGCCAGCAGCTCCTTGCCGGTGCCGGTTTCGCCCAGCACGAGGATCGGGATGTCGCGATCGAGCACGCGCCGGATCTTGTCGACCACGCTGTCGATCTGGGCGTCGCCGGTGCGCAGGTCGGCCAGCGTCGAGCCGCGGCTGCCGATCACGCCGCCACTGGATGCACCAGCGCTGCGCGGCGCGAATGGATCGGGGTGTGCGGCGCCGGTGCTGACTGCGGGCGGGTTGACCGTGGCCTCGGCGAGGCTGGTCCAGACCGGCCAGTTGAAGCGCGCCAGCAGATGGAACTGGCGGCCGTTGCCCAGGTGGCTGGCCACCGGAGTGGCCAGCGGCGAGCGGAAACGGTCGACCAGCGCATTGACCGTGGTGCCGAACAGCGTGCTCAGCGAGTGCATGCGCACGGCGGCCCCGCTCATGCCCAATTGCTCGAGCGCGCCGCGGTTGGCGCCCACGATCTTGCCGTCGGCGCTGACGGCCAGGATGCCTTCCAACAGCGTGCCGATGAACTCGACCCGGCTGTGGAAGTGCAGCCGCATCACGTTGCGGTAATCGTCGGTCAGCCAGCGGTTCTCGATCATGCGCGCCGACATCTTGACCAGCGCCATCGTGTGCTGGTGGAACCTGGCGCGGTCGCCGGTGACGTC
>JANOJJ010000223.1:0-2693 GCA_031408155.1 Rubrivivax sp. | reverse complement strand
GCCTGGTGCTGGTGCGGCGCACCACGGTGCCGCTGGAGCGCCTGATCGACGGCACGCGACGGCTCGCCCGACGCGACTGGTCAGCCCGCGTCGACGTGGCCGCGCGCGACGAATTCGGCGAACTGGCCAGCTCGTTCAACGACATGGCCAGCCGCATCGAGCGCCAGGTGCAGGCCCTGCACGTGCAATCGGACATCGACCACGAGATCCTCAGCGGGCTCGACCCGTCGCGCGTGCTGGGCCAGGTGATGGCACGGCTGCAGGCGCTCGCGCCCACGGCCCGGGTCGGGTTGCTGCTGGCGGCCGAAGGCGATGGTGCCTGGCAACGCGCGGCGGCGCCGGGCATGCCGGCCGGCGCGGTGGCGCTCGATCCGGACCTGTTGCGTCGCGTCGAGCGCGGCGCCACCACCTTGCGCGGTGCCGAGGCGCTGCTGGCCTGCGGCCTGCTGGGCCCGCCCGGCCAGCCATCGGAGCCGGGCAGCGCCGAGTTCGACCCGGTGATGGTCTTCCCAGCCCGGGCCCAGGGCCGCACCAGGGCCTTGCTGCTGCTCGCCGGCCCCGGCCTGGTGGACGCCGACGTGCTGCAGGAACTCGAGGATCTGAGCGACCGCCTGGCCGTGATGTTGGTGGCCACCGAGCGCGAGCGCGAACTGCGTCGGCGTGCGGTGCACGACAGCCTCACCGGGCTGGTCAACCGGTCCGGCCTGATCGAAGCGCTGGACCGGCGCCTGGCGCTGCCGGGCGAGGCCGGATTCGTGCTGGCGTTCATCGACCTCGACGGCTTCAAGACCGTCAACGACACGCGTGGCCATCCGGTGGGTGATGCGCTGCTGTGCAAGGTGGCCGCATTGCTGCGCGCGCTGGCACCGGCCGATGCGCTGATCGCACGACCCGGGGGCGACGAATTCGTGCTGTTGTTGCCGGGCGACCGGGCGGCCGCCGACGGCCTGGCCTCCAAACTCGGCCGGCGCCTGCTCGAACCGCTGCTGGTGGACGGGCAGACCCTGCGCATCGGCGCCAGCATCGGGCTGGTGCGCTGTCCTGACGACGGGCACGAGCGCATCAACCTGATGCGCCGAGCCGACCTGGCGATGTACGCCGCCAAGGCCAGCGGGCGCGGCCGTCATGCCTGGTTCGAACCGGCGCTCGACGAGCGGGTCGCCGAACGGGCCTGGCTGCAGGCCGAACTGCCGGGCGCCCTGCGCCGCGGTGAACTGTGTCTGCACTACCAGCCGCGCGTCGTGGCCGGCTCCGGCCGGCTGGCCTCGGTGGAGGCGCTGCTGCGCTGGACGCACCCGCTGCGCGGCATGATCCCGCCGGCCCGGTTCGTGCCGCTGGCCGAAGAGACCGGGCACATTGTCGCCCTCGGCAGTTGGGTCATGGACACCGCCTGCCACCAACTGCGCCGGTGGCGCGCGGCGGGGGTGCCGGTACCGCGCATGGCGGTCAACGTGTCGGCGCTGCAATTGGCCGTGCCGGGCTTCGCGGACGAGGTGCTGTCGGTGCTGCGCCGGCATGGCCTGCAGCCGCGGGAGCTCGAAATCGAGCTCACCGAGAGCCTGTTCGCCGGCGACGCCGACGAGGTGACGAGTCGCCTGGCACCGCTGCGCGACGCCGGCGTGCAGGTCGCGCTGGACGACTTCGGCACCGGCTTCTCGTCGCTGTCGTCGCTGTACCGGCTGCCGGTGGACGTGCTCAAGATCGACCGCAGCTTCGTCACCGACCTCGGCCAGCGCGCGTCGGCCGACGGGGTGGCGCGCTCGATCGTCGCGCTGGCGCGCGCGCTGGGCAAACACGTGGTGGCCGAAGGCGTCGAGACCGAGGCCCAGCATCAGCACCTGCTGGCGCTCGGGTGCGATGAGCTGCAGGGTTACCTGTTTTCGAGGCCGCTGAGTGCCGATGCGCTGGAAGCGAAGCTGGGCTGCCGTACCCTGGAGCCCCCGCTGCCGGCATGACAGTGACCGGCGATCGCGCAGCGGGGCGGGTGCGGGCCGGCCACCCTCAGGCCACGGCGACCGGGATCTTGCCGATGCGCGACTGCCATTCCTTCGGGCCGGTGGCGTGCACGCTGGTGCCTTGCGAGTCCACCGCCACCGTCACCGGCATGTCGGTCACGTCGAACTCGTAGATGGCTTCCATGCCGAGGTCGGCAAAACCCACCACCCGGGCCGCCTTGATGGCCTTGGCGACCAGGTAGGCCGCACCGCCCACGGCCATCAGGTACGCGCTTCTGTGCTTCTTGATGGCCTCGATGGCCACGGGACCGCGCTCGGCCTTGCCCACCATCGAGATCAGGCCCGTCCTGGCCAGCATCATCTCGGTGAACTTGTCCATCCGGGTGGCGGTGGTCGGGCCAGCCGGGCCGACCACCTCGTCGCGCACCGGATCGACCGGACCGACGTAGTAGATGACGCGGTTGGTGAAGTCCACCGGTAGCGGTTCGCCCTTGGCCAACAGGTCCTGGATGCGTTGGTGCGCAGCGTCACGGCCGGTCAGCAGCTTGCCCGACAGCAGCAGCGTGTCACCGGGCTTCCAGCTCGCCACCTGCTCGGGCGTCAGCGTGTCGAGGTCGACCTTGCGGCTCTTCTGGTAATCCGGCGTCCAGTTCACATCCGGCCAGAGGTCCAGGCTGGGCGGGTCGAGGTACACCGGCCCGGAGCCGTCCATCACGAAGTGCGCGTGGCGCGTCGCCG
>JANOJJ010000125.1:0-2210 GCA_031408155.1 Rubrivivax sp. | reverse complement strand
AGCATCACCGACCACATCAACTACTACTTCGGTTTGATCAACGGGCGCCAGCTCAACCTGGCCTCGTTGACGCATGCCAACGTGGTGGGGGTCGGCTCGCTGACGCGCACGCTGAGCAACAAGGGCACCTCGGCAGTGACGTACGACGCTACGGCCAGCCTGCCCGGGTTCACGGTGACGGTGGCACCGGCCGCGCTGACGATTCCCGCGGGGGGCACGGCGAGCTACACGGTGACGCTGCGCCGCACTACAGCGGCCATCGAGCAGTGGGTGTTCGGCAATGTGTCGTGGACGTCATCCGGGCTGCCGACTCTGCGCAGCCCGCTGACGGCGAAGCCATCGAACATCGTCACGCTGGCCGAAATCACCGACACGCGCAACGTCGGCACCAAGGTGTTCACGGTCGGCCTGGGCTACGACGGCAACCTGTTCACCACCGGCTTCGGCCTGACTCCGGCCACCGTGGTCGAAAGCCGGGTCGCGACGGACGAGCGGGTCTGCTTCGCGCTGCCGGCGGTGGCCGCCGGCACGAAGACGCTGCGCGTGCAGCTCTTCAACGTCGACACCGAAGGCGGCTCGGCGACCGACCTCGACCTCGTCGTGCTGCGCGCTGGGGCGACGGTGGGCGCGAGCGGCGGTGGTGACTCCGACGAGCGGGTGTCGTTGAGCAACCCGACCGCGGCGGCCACCTACCAGGCCTGTGTCGACGGCTTCGCGACTGCCGTCGGCGGCGCAGCGTTCAAGCTGTCGTACTGGATCCTCGGCCCGGCCAACCCGGGCACGCTGACGGCCTTCGGACCGTCGCGCGTGGTGACCGGCGGCCTGGCCTCGATCGGCATCAGCTGGAACCGTCCGGCCGGCGCGCGCTACCTCGGTCAGGTGGAATTCCGCCAGACCGTTGGCGCGACACCGATCGGCATCACGTCGGTGTTCATCGACAACTCGGCAGGCGGTGCCACGGCAACGGCCTACGCGCCGGTGTTGCGCGACAAGCCGGTGCGTCTGGACTGACGCCGATGAGTCGGGCGCGGGCACGTCGCCCGTGCGCACATGAAAAGGGCCCCTCGGGGCCCTTTTTTGATGATCCGAGTGCTTGTGGATCGCTGTCAGCGCTGCGTGGCGTCGCGGCCCGTGCGGCGCGGCAGCAGCACGCAGCGCGACGCAGCCGTGCCGGCAGCTTCGCAGCGTGCGCCGGGATCGGCGCGTACTTCGCAGGTCGACATCATCCCGGTGGCTTCGTGCAGCCGGCGGCGTTGTTCGGCGTGCGCTGCAGCGCGCTCGGCCAGCGCGCGCGCATCGGTGTCGCGCTGCGACCAGGCGAGGAAACTCTCCGGTCCGCCACAGGGCAGGCTGCCGATGCCCACGGTGCGGCACTGCGCATCGCTGTCGCAGCGCGCCGCGCCGATGATTCTCGCGATCTGCGCCAGCGTGCCGGCACCGGTGAAGTCTGCGCCACCCGCGGATGCCACAGCGCTGCCAGCGGCCACCAGCAGCGCGACGGCGGCCACATGCGCGCCTTGCAGCCTCGTCGTCATCGGGGCCCGGGCAGGTCGCGCACCGCCAGCACGCCGTGGATCGCGGCCAGTTCGGCCACCACCGCAGCCGCCGGGGCGCTGTCCACATCCACCAGCGTGTACGCCATCTCCCCGCGCGACTTGTTGACCATGTTGTGGATGTTCAAGCCGGCGCGCGCCATCGCCGTCGATATCTGGCCGAGCATGTTCGGCACATTGGCGTTGGCGATCGCCACGCGCCAGGGTGATTCGCGCGCCATCGTCACCGCGGGGAAGTTCACCGCGTTGGTGATGTTGCCGTGCTCGAGGTAGTCGCGCAGCTGGTCGACGACCATCACGGCGCAGTTCTCCTCGGCCTCGCGCGTCGAAGCCCCCAGGTGCGGCAGCGCGACGACACGCTTCTCGCCCAGCAGCGCTTGCGACGGGAAGTCGCACACATAGGCCGCCAGGCGTTCGCCGGCGAGTGCGTCGACCACCGCCGCGTCGCTGGCCACCCCCTCGCGGCTGAAATTCAGCAGCACCGCCCCTTGGCGCATCAGCCCGATGTTGGCGTCGTTGACGATGTGGCGCGTGCTCTCCAGCAAAGGCACATGCAGCGTCACGAACTGCGCGCTGCGCAGCACGTCGTTGACGCTGGCCGCGCGCTTGACCTGCGCGGGCAGGCTCCAGGCCGCGTCCACCGTGATGTGCGGATCG
>JANOJJ010000221.1:0-1865 GCA_031408155.1 Rubrivivax sp. | reverse complement strand
GCTCGCCGTCGCCGGCGCCGGCACGTTCTGGACGCCCGCCCCTCGGGCCCGAACGGACGAGAAGCGGCAGACAAGACCCTGGGCCTGGTCGGTTTCGGCTCGATCGGTCAGTTGACCGGCCGCCTGGCACGGGGTATGGGGATGGAGGTGGTGGCCTTCGACGCGTTGATGGATGACGACCATCCGGCCTACGCCGACACCGGCGTGCGCTGCGCCGGGCTCGACGAGGTGATCACGATGAGCGATGTGGTCAGCTTGCACGTGCCACTGGTCGAGTCCACCCGCGGCCTGCTCAGTGCCGAGCGCATCGCCGCGATGAAGCGTGGTGCGGTGCTGATCAACACCGCGCGCGGCGGCATCGTCGACGAGCGGGCGCTGGCGGCGGCGCTCGAGAGCGGTCAGCTCGGCGGGGCGGCGATCGACGTCTTCGACACCGAGCCCTTGCCGCCGTCGCCGCATTTCGTCGCTTGCCCGAACCTGGTGCTCACGCCGCACATCGCCGGCCTGACGCTGGAATCCAACGAGCGAGTCAGCTTTCTGATTGCCGAACGCGTGCTGGCGGCCCTGCGATGATGCTGTCGATCACCGAAGTCCAGTTGCTGGTGACCGGCGTGCTGCAGCGTGCCGGCGCCAGCGCCGTGATGGCCGCGAGCACGGCGCGTGCGCTGGTGCTGGCCGAAAGCCAGGGCCTGGGCTCGCATGGCCTGAGCCGGGTGGCGCAGTACGCCACCCACTTGCGCAACGGCCGTGTCAATGGCGCGGCGGTAGCGCAGCTGCTGCGCCGCCAGGGCGGGGCGCTGCTGGTCGATGCACAGGAGGGCTTGGCCTTCCCGGCCTGCGAGCTGGCCGTGCGCGAGGCCGTGGGCGTGGCGCCGAGCCAGGGTGTGGCGCTGGCCGGCGTGGTGCGCAGCCACCATTGCGGCGTGCTGGTCGACCCTCTGCGCGCGGTGGCGGCGGCCGGCATGGTTGGCCTGGGTTTTGCCAATTCACCGGCCGCGATGCCGGCCGCCGGCGGCAAGCATCCGATCTTCGGCACCAACCCGGTGGCCGCGGTGTTTCCACGTGCAGCCGCGGCGCCGCTGATGATCGACCTCAGCCTGAGCGAAGTGGCGCGCGGCAAGCTGATGGTGGCGGCCAGGGACGGCAAGCCCATCCCCGAAGGCTGGGCACTGGACGCGCAGGGCCGGCCGACCACCGACCCGCAAGCCGGGCTGGCGGGTTCGATGCTGCCGATCGGCGCCCTGTCCAGCCCGAAGGGCGCGCTGCTGGCGCTGATGGTGGAACTGCTGGTCACGGCCGTGATCGGCGCACGCTTCGGCTTCGAGGCCTCGAGCTTCTTCGTCGATGAAGGCAACCGGCCCGGCATCGGCCAGGCCTTCATCGTCATCGACCCCGCTGCACTGGCCGGTCGCGCTCAGTTCCTGGCCCGGGTCGAGGTGCTGATCGCCGAGATGCTGCGCGACGACGGTGTTCGCCTGCCCGGGGCACGGCGCGAGGCCTTGCGCGAGCGCGCGCAGGTCGAGGGGCTGGAGGTCAGCGACGCGCTGTTGGCGGCCTGGGGCCGCGCTTGATGCTCAGGCCCCGTCCTCCAGGCGCAAGGCCAGCTCTTCGGGCAAGCCCGCGTCGCGAACCTTGCGCGCGGCCGTGTAGTGGTCGTAGGGCAGCCGCTGGAAGCACAGTTCCTCGCGCGTCGTATCCATCAGGGCGTAAGTGGCCAGCGGCTGGCCGTCGCGCGCCTGGCCGCAGGAGCCGACGATGGCCAGCCACTGCCGCCGGGGCGGCCCCCGCCCCCCCGCGCCCGGTGCCGGCCCGCAGGCCGGCGGGCGACCCACAGCGCCCGCGGAGTACAGCGGGGGGGCGGGCCC
>JANOJJ010000103.1:0-6864 GCA_031408155.1 Rubrivivax sp. | reverse complement strand
GAGCTTGGACGGGATGTCGGAGACGAACAGCTGATTGGTCCGCGTCTCGTACAGCACGCTGCCGCGCGGCGACAGGATCCTGGTATTGACGGTCTGGCCACTGCCACCACCTTGCCCGACGTTCTGCCCGGTCAGACCCTTGGCGATCTCTTCGGCCTTGGTGTAGTTGAGCTGGAACGACTGGGTGCGCAGCGGTTCGAGCTCGGCCACCTTCTTCTTGGCTTCGAGATCGACCTGCTCCTTGGCGGCCAGTTCGTCCTTGGGCGCGATCCACAGCACGTTGCCGGACTTGCGCACGCCCAGGCCCTTGCTCTGCATGATGATGTCGAGCGCCTGGTCCCAGGGCACGTCCTTCAGACGCAGCGTGACGTTGCCAGTCACGGTGTCGCTGGTGACGACGTTGAAGTTGGTGAAGTCGGCAATGACCTGCAGCAGCGCTCGCACTTCGATGTTCTGGAAATTCAGCGATAGCTTTTCGCCCTGGTAGCCGGGTCCCTGGGTGAGCTTGTTCGGGTCCACCTTCAGCGGGCGGACCTCGAGCACGAATTGGGTGTCGGTCTGGTAGGCGCTGTGCTCCCAGGCGCCGCGCGGCTCGACGACCATGCGCACCCGGTCGCCCGACTGGAAGGTCGAAATGCTCTGCACCGGCGTGCCGAAGTCCGTCACGTCGAGGCGCCGGCGCAGGTTGTCGGGCAACGACGAACGCAAGAACTCGACGACCAGGCTTTGTCCTTGCTGGCGGATGTCGACACCGACTTGCGTGCTGGCCAGGTTCACCACCACCCGTCCGGCTCCGTCGCTGCCGCGCCGGAAGTCGATGTCACGCAAGCCCTGCATCTCGGTGTTCTGAGGCACGGCAAACGGTGCCGGCTGCGCCGCAGCCGCAATCGCAGCGCCGCTGTGCTCCAGGATGATCAGCAGCGCCTTGCCCTGCAACTGGGCCTTGAAGTTGGCTGCTTGCTTGAGGTTGAGCACCACCCGAGTGCGCTCGGACGCCTGCGCCACGCTGATCGAACGCAGGTTGCCCTGGTTGATCTCGACCGCGTTGCGCCCGAGCCCGTTGCTCACGCCGGGCAAATCGATCGCCACCCGCGGTGGAGCCTGGATCGAGAACCCGGTCGGCACCGCGGGCAAGGCCTCGCTCAGCTCGATGCGGATCACCTCGGTGCCGCCCTGCTGCGTGCTCGTGATCGACTGAATCATGTTCTGTGCCCACGCCGCCAGCGGCGCGCATGCCAGCATGCCCAGCACCACGAGTGCAGCCGGCAATGTGCGCCACTTGCCCATGTTGACCATCTCCTGAGTCTTCTTCATCGCGCCTTCTCCTGCAGCTGGAGGGTGCTGATTCGTTCAGTCCATTCGCCAGCGGCGTCCTGCACCACTTCACGCAGCGACAGATCGGTCTCGCCGATCTTGGCGATGCGGCCGTAGTTCTGGCCCAGATAGTCGCCAACCTTGACCTGATAGAGCAGGTTGTCTACGCGCAACAGCGCGTACGGGAGCCCGCCCTTTGCGAAGCTGCCCACCATCGTCATGCTGTCCAACGGGTAGGCTTCCAGGGGCTCCTTGCGCCGGGTCAGCTCCGAGGCCAGCAGCGGATTGAGCTGTCTGACATCCTGCTTGAGGACGATCGTCAGCTTCTGGTTGCTGAAAGGCTCGACGGACTGCGCCGAAGCGTACGGCTCGGGATCGAACCTCTTGGGCGGCAGCAGCTTGGGTACGCTGGGCTTGGCCTCGCGACGCTTGAGCTCGGTCCACTGCTGCAACTCTTCAACATCTCCGGAGCAGCCGACCAGCCCGGAACCGAGCATCGCCATCACGAGCAAGCCGACGACCCTGGCCTGAGCTCCGCGGTATGGCTTCATTTCTTGGCTCCGGCAGCCTTTGCTGCGGCCGCCTTCTTCTGCTCGGCAACCTCGTTGGCGTCGAGGTAGCGATAGGTTCGCGCAATGGCTTCCATCGACAAGGCGCCGCTCGCATCCTTGGCCGTCAGTGGCGCGATCGACAGGTTGTGCAAGGTCACGATGCGCGACAGGTTCGCCACGTCGGCGGCAAAGGAGCCGAGGTCGTGATACCGGCCGGAGACGCGAATCGTGATCGGCAGCTCGGCGTAGTAGTCCTTGACCGCGACCTGGCCCGGCTTGAAGAGGTCGAACAGCAGGCCACGCCCCAACCCGGCCTGGTTGATGTCTGACAGCAGCGCATCCATCTCGGCCTTGCCCGGCAACTGCTTTTCGAGCTGGGTCACGTATTCCTGGACCTGCAGCTTCTGCTTGCGAAGTTCATTCAGGTTCACCGCCTGGGTCAGTTTGGACTCGAACTGCTGCTTCAGGCCCGGCTCACGATCGCGCTCAAGCTGGAGCTCGTCAACCGCCGAACTGAGCAGTGCGAACCAGCCGATCACGACGACGCCGATCACGGTCGCGGCGAAGACCGCGGCCTTGGGCAACCAAGGCCACTGTCCGGGTTCGTTGGGATTGAGGCCGCGGAACTGGGAAACGGCCTGGTCCCACAGGCCCGAAGCGTCGAATCCGTTGGAGGTCGTGTTGGTTGCCATTGCGCCCCTCACGATGCCTTGGCAGGCGCCGAGGCCGCCGATGCGGCCGCCGCGGCGGCGGGCACGATCGGCTGCTTGATGCGCACCCGCAACTGGTAGGCGAACAAGCGGCGCTGCTCCTTGGCATTCGGCTGATTCGCAATCGACGAGATCTCGATCAGATCGGGCTGTTCCAGCCAGGTCGAGTTGTAGAGCAGGTTGCGCAACAGCTCGGACACGCGCTCATTGGTCTGCGCCACGCCCACCACCAGGACCTGGTAGCCGGTCTGCTTGATCGACGTGATGTAGACCCCTTCAGGCGCCTGCTTGACCAGTTCGTCGAGCAGGCGAACCGGGGTGTTGCGATCGGTCTGCAGGTCCTCGACGGCCTTTTGCCGTGCCTTCAGGGCGTCGATCTCTGCACGCAAGGAGGCAATGTCCTTGATCTGGATGTCCAGTCTGGCGATCTCGTCCTTGAGGAACTGGCTGCGTGCGAGCTGATCGGTCATCAACTGCTGCAGCACCAGATACCAGATCCCGGCAATGACGATGCCCACGATCGCGGCCGCCGCCACGCTGGCAAAGAAGGCCTGCTTGCGCAGGCGTCGCCTGGCCTGTCGGTGCGGCAGCAGGTTGATCAGGATCACTGCACGAACCTCCGCATCGCAAGTCCGCAGGCGGTGAGGTAGGAAGCCGCCTCCCGCCGGATGCGGTTTTCACGAACCGCCGATCCGAGCTGCATGTTGTCGAAGGGATTGACCACCATCGACGCGAAGCCGGTCAGGTCGGTGACCCGGTCCTTCAAGCCCGGCAGCGTGGCCGTGCCACCGGCCAGCATCACGTAGTGGACCTTGTGGTGCGGCGTGCTGGTGAAGAAGTACTGCAGCGCGCGGCCGATCTCTTGCGACAGGCTGTCCACGAAGGGAGCCAGGATCGTGGTCTCGTAGTCCTCGGGAAGGTCGCCGGCCAGCTTCTTTTGTTCGGCTTCCTCGAACGAGAATCCGTATTGGCGCGAGATCAACTGCGTGAGCTGTGCGCCGCCGAATGCCTGATCGCGGTCGTACAACTGCTCGTCGTCGCGCAACACCTTCAGGCTCGTGGTGTCGGCACCGATTTCGAACAAGGCGACCAGGGCGTCACGACCTTCGTTGGGCAACGAAGCGATGACGCGGCTCATCGCCAGGCGCGAAGCGTGCGATTCGATGTCCAGAATGATCGGCGTCAGGCCTGCCGCCTCGGCCAGCCCTTGCCGATCCTGCACCCGGTCCTTGCGCGACGCCGCAATCAGCACTTCAACGTCGCCAAGCGAGGTCGGGCTGGGCCCGACAACGCAAAAATCGAGGCTGACCTCGTCGAGCGAGAACGGGATGTATTGGTTGGCCTCGGACTCGACCTGAAGCTCCATCTCCTCTTCGCGCAATCCGGCCGGGAGCACGATCTTCTTGGTGATGACAGACGACTGCGGCATCGCCATCACGACTTGCTTGGTGCGTGTGCCGCTCTTGCTGACGACGCGGCGCACCGCCTCGGCCACCTCGTCGAATTTCTCGATCTGGCCATCGGTGATCCAGCCCTTTTCGAAGGGTTCGAGCGCAAAGCGCTCCAGCACGAAATCGCCGGATGATGTTTGGCCGAGCTCGACCAGCTTGACGCTGGACGAACTTACGTCCAAACCGATCATCGGAGCAGATTTTCGGCGCAGCAATCGATCCAGGAAACTCACTTCGGAGCACTCCTCATGCACCCGGCTAGGCGCCAAGCTTGTTAAGAAGTTACTTCAATGCTAGCAGTAAACCCCTTGTATGCCAATGAAAAAAGGCATCGCCGCGTCGCTCAGCCGTTGTCATTGACCTACGAAATTCGTGCCACCTGAAACAAGCCGCAAACGGTCGATCAGGGTTTCTACCAAAGCCCACCCGATCGACCGCTGGAATGGCCCGTCGGGTCCGGAGTTTGCCCGAGTAACTGCATTTCTATAATCGGTGACCTCTTCCCGGGACTCCCATGCCCGCATCCGAGTCTGCGAACTCGCCCGCAGCAACGAACTCAAGCCCGCCGACGGCTGCCTGGCGTACGTGGCTACACCGGCTGGCCGGGGTCGCCGGTCTTGCGCTCGGTACGCTGCTGGCCGGCCTGGGCGTACTGCTGCTGATCGTCGGCCTGGCGCTGGCGGTGGCCTACCCCAACTTGCCGGATATCGGCAGCCTGACCGACTATCGACCCAAGCTGCCGTTGCGCGTCTATTCGTCCGACGGCGTGCTGCTGGGCGAGTATGGCGAAGAGCGGCGTAACTTCACTCCGATCGCGCAGATCCCGCAGGTAATGAAGGAAGCAGTGCTGGCCGCCGAGGACGCGCGCTTTTATCAGCATGGTGGCGTCGACTACAAGGGCGTAGCCCGGGCCGCGCTGGAGAACCTGCGCGACGCGCGCAGCCAGGGTGCGTCGACGATCACGATGCAGGTTGCTCGCAATTTCTACCTCAGCACCGAAAAGACCTTCACGCGCAAGATCTACGAGATCCTGCTGGCGTTGCGAATCGAGGGCGTGCTCGGCAAGGATCAGATCCTCGAGCTGTACATGAACCAGATCTTCCTCGGCCAGCGGGCCAGCGGCTTTGCAGCCGCCGCCGAGATCTACTTCGGCAAGGCGCTCAAAGAGGTGACGGTGGCCGAGGCCGCCATGCTTGCCGGCCTGCCCAAGGCGCCGTCGGCCTACAACCCGGTGGCCAACCCGCGGCGGGCCCGCGTGCGGCAGCGCTACATCATCGACCGCATGTTCGACAACGGCTTCATCACCGAACAAGAGCGTGACGAGGCACTCGAGCAGGTGCTGCGCTACCGCACACCAGCCGACAACCCGGTGCATGCCGAGTTTGTCGCCGAGACCGCGCGCCAGCTGGTCTTCGCCCAGTACGGCGAGGAGGCCTACACACGCGGCCTGAACGTATACCTCACGCTCAATGCCGCCGACCAGACTGCGGCCTATCGCGCCCTGCGCCGCGGCCTGATGGACTACGAATTGCGCCAGGTCTACCGCGGCCCCGAGGCCTATGTCGACCTGCCCGCCGACGCAAGCCTGATCGACGCCCGTGTGGCCGAGGCGCTGAACGACCACCCGGACAACGACGACCTGCGCGCGGCAGTCGTGCTCGAGGCCTCGCCCCGCAAGGTCGTGGCCATGTTGCAGTCGGGCGATTCCTTCACCGTCACCGGCGACGGACTCAAGCCGGTCACGTCGGGCCTGGCCGACAAGGCCGGGCCCAAGGTGCAGATCCGCCGCGGCGCTGTCGTGCGCGCGCACAAAGGTTCGAAGAGCGACTGGCGACTGACCCAGTTGCCCGAGGTCGAAGGCGCTTTCGTCGCGCTTGATCCGCGCAGCGGCGCCCTGCGCGCCCTGGTCGGCGGCTTCGACTTCAGCAAGAGCAAGTTCAACCACGTGACCCAGGCCTGGCGTCAGCCGGGCTCGAGCTTCAAGCCCTTCATCTATTCGGCGGCAATCGAAAAGGGCTTCACGCCGGCCACCGTGGTCAACGACGCGCCGCTGTTCTTCGACGCCGACAGCACCGGCAGCCAGCCCTGGGAGCCGAAGAACTATGACGGCAAGTTCGACGGCCCGATGCCGTTGATGACGGCCCTGGCGCGCTCCAAGAACATGGTCTCGATACGCATCCTGCAAGCGATCGGACCGACCTATGCCCAGCAGTGGCTCCACCACTTCGGCTTCGAGGCCGACAAGCACCCGGCTTACCTGACGATGGCGCTGGGCGCCGGCTCGGTCACGCCGCTGCAGATGGCCACTGCCTACAGCAGCTTCGCCAACGGTGGCCTGCATGTCAGCCCGCACCTCATCGCGCGCATCGTCGACGGCAAGGGCAAGGTGCTGCTGGACACACCGGCACGGCTGCTCGACGATTCGGCGCGTGCCATCGACGCGCGCAATGCCTTCGTGATGACGACCTTGCTGCAGGGCGTCACACGCTACGGCACTGCGGCCAAGGCGCAGCAGCAGCTCAAGCGGCCCGACGTGTACGGCAAGACCGGCACCACCAACGATTCGATGGATGCCTGGTTTGCCGGCTATCACGCCACGGTCACCGCGGTGGTCTGGATCGGCTACGACACCCCGCGCAAGCTGGGTGACCGCGAGACCGGCGGCGGACTGTCGCTGCCGGTGTGGATCGAGTGGATGAGCCACGCGCTCAAGGGCGTCGCGGTGCAGGAACCGAGCCCGCCCGAGGGCGTGGCGCAAAGCGGCGGCAGCTGGGCCTACGCCGAGTTCGCCCATGGTGCCGGCGTGCAGAGCCTGGGCTTGGAAGACAAGGCCCCGGC
>JANOJJ010000094.1:0-7135 GCA_031408155.1 Rubrivivax sp. | reverse complement strand
CGAGCATGTCTACCAGCGCCAATTGCATGATGTTGGCGATCTGGTCTCTGGACGACCGATCGAACTTCTTTTCACCTACTCACAAAACCGGCCGGCGTGGCGGTGCACGGCGGCAGCGGCGTCAGCTCGGGCGTGATCGAGCAATTGCGCCAGGCGCGGCCCGAGGCACGCTTTCTGGAGCTGGTGCACCGGCTCGACAAAGAGACTTCGGGCGTGCTGCTGCTGGCCAAGAAGCGCAGCGCGCTGGTGGCGTTGCAGCACCAGTTCCGCGCTCGCGACACCGGCAAGACCTACTTCGCGCTGGTGCAGGGTGCGTGGCCGAAGAACCTGAAGGTGATCGACCAGCCGCTGCACAAGACGCTTGACGCTGCAGGCGAGCGCCACGTTCGCGTGGTCTCGCCGGCTCATGAAGACGGCCGGCGCTCGATCACCCTCATCCGGTCGGTGCGCAGCGCCGGGGCGTTCTCGCTGCTCGAAATCAGCCTGAAGACCGGACGGACGCATCAGATCAGAGTCCACCTGGCGCACGCCGGGCACCCGATCGTGGGCGACCCGAAATACGGCGACTTCGCGCTCAACCGCGAGCTGGCACGGGGTCCGCTTCGTTTTGCGCGCATGTTCCTGCACGCCCGCGAACTGGCCTTTGACCACCCGGCCAGTGGCCAACGAATCACCTTGCATGCCCCCCTCGCAGCCGAGTGCGAGACACTTCTGTCCGCATTGACCCGATCATGATCAGACCGCGCCACTTCGACCTCATCGCATTCGACTGGGACGGCACCTTGTTCGACTCGACCGCGTTGATCACGCGCTGCATCCAGTACGCGTGTGGCGACGTCGGCGTGGCCGTTCCGAGCGACGCCGACGCCGCCTATGTGATCGGCCTGGGCCTGAGCGACGCGCTCGCGCATGCAGCACCTGGCCTGCCGCGCGAGCGCTACCCCGAGCTGGCGCAGCGCTACCGCCACCACTACCTGGCGCGGCAGGACGATCTGGTGCTGTTTGGCGGCACACTGGCCATGCTGCAGGAGCTGAAGGCGCGCAACTACTGGCTGGCGGTGGCCACCGGCAAGGGCCGGCGCGGGCTCGATCATGCGCTGGCGCAATCGCAGCTCGGCCCTTTGTTCGACGCCACGCGCACGGCCGACGAGACGGCGTCCAAGCCTGACCCGCAGATGCTGCTCGAGCTGATGCGCGAGTTCGGCGTCGACCCGGCGCGCACGCTGATGATCGGCGACACCACGCACGACCTGCAGCTCGCCGCCAACGCCGGCACTGCGCGCGTGGGCGTGAGCTTCGGAGCCCACGACCATGAGAGCTTCGAGCCCTTCGGGCCGCTGTTCGTGGCGCACTCGACACGCGAGCTGCACGACTGGCTGCTGGCCCATGCATGAGCCGCAAGCCAACGCCGGCGCACGCGAGCCGCTGTGCCCGTCGGCCGAACTGGCCGAGCGCGGCCGGGCCTTCGTCTGGGACGTGATCCAGTGGCGCCAGCCGGCGCGCGCGTTCGTGCTGCGCTTCGACGGCGTGCTGCGTGCCTACCTCAACCGCTGCGTGCACGTGCCGACCGAGATGGACTGGCAGCGCGGCGAGTTTCTCGACATGGACAAGCGCTGGATCCTGTGCTCGATTCACGGCGCCATGTACGAGCCGGCCGACGGCCGCTGCGTCGGCGGCCCCTGCGGCCGCGGGCGATTGACCGCCATCGACGTCGAAGAAGAGGGCGGACAGGTGTATTGGTATCCTTCCCGAGACATCCGGCCGGTGTCGTTCGACGAGCCCGTGCTGCGGAGCCTGTGATGAACCCCCAACACGATCAGAACCTGCCGCCACCCGGCGCTGCAGCGAGTGACGCGGCTGTGCCCCCGACGCCGGCCGAGCCTGGCGCGGCCAGCATCGCTGCGGCGCCGCCTTTGGCCGTGGCCGGATTGGAGCTCGGCCTCGAGCGCATCGCGCGCGAACTTCTGCGCCAGCAGCGCACCGACCGCCGCTGGCGCGTCTTTTTCCGGCTCGCCTGGCTCGGCCTGGCGGTGGCCGTGGCCTGGGCCCTGCTGGCACAGCGCAGCCACACACAAGCCAGCAGCAAGCCGCATACCGCGTTGGTGGAAGTGCAGGGCGAAATCGCCTCGGGCACCGAAGCCAGCGCCGAAATGTTGGTTGCGGCACTGAAGAACGCCTTCGAGGACGGCGCTGCCCAGGCGGTGGTGCTGCGCATCAACTCGCCTGGCGGCAGCCCGGTGCAAAGCGGCATCATCAACGACGAGATCCGGCGCCTGAAGGTACTGCACAAGAAGAAGGTCTATGCGGTGGTCGAGGAGATGTGCGCCTCGGGCGCGTACTACATTGCAGTGGCGGCCGACGAGATCTACGTCGACAAGGCCAGCCTGGTGGGCAGCATCGGCGTGCTGATGGACGGCTTCGGCTTCACCGGTCTGATGGAAAAGCTGGGGGTCGAGCGTCGCTTGCTCACCGCGGGTGAGAACAAGGGCATGCTTGATCCATTCTCGCCGCAGAACGAACGCCAGACGGCCTATGCCAAGTCGATGATCGACCAGATCCACCAGCAGTTCATCACGGTGGTGCGGCAAGGCCGGGGCGAACGCCTGAAAGAAACGTCTGACACCTTCTCGGGCTTGTTCTGGAACGGCGAAGAGGCCATCCGGATGGGTCTGGCCGACAAGCTCGGCAACCTCGACTACGTGGCGCGCGAAGTGATCAAGGCCGAAGAGGTGGTCGACTACACGCCGCACGACAACGTGGCCGAGCGGCTGGCCAAGCGCTTCGGCGCCGCGGTAGGGCGGGGCGTGGTCAAGGCCATGCGCGAACTGCCGCGCCTGCACTGATGGTGGATCGTCTCGCGGTTGTGCCGCAGGTCCTGTTGCCCAAGCAGGCGTTGACCGCATTTGCCGGCCTTTTGGCCGGTGCCCGGGGCGGGGCTTGGACCACCCGTGCAGTCAACTGGTTCGTTGGCCGCTACGGCGTCGACATGGCCGAAGCGGCCGAGCCCGACAGCGCGCAGTACCCGACCTTCAACGAGTTCTTCACGCGCGCGCTCAGGCCCGGCGCACGGCCGCTGGCCGACGCTGCGTGGCTGTGCCCGGTGGACGGGGCGATCAGCCAGTTTGGCGCCATCGATGGCGAGCGCATCTTCCAGGCCAAGGGACATGACTACACGGTCACGGCGCTGGTGGGCGGTGAAGCGGCCCTGGCGCGGCAGTTCCACGGCGGCCACTTCGCTACCCTGTACCTCAGCCCGCGCGACTACCATCGCGTTCACATGCCCTGCGCCGGCAGGCTGCGGCGCATGATCCACGTGCCGGGTGCGCTGTACTCGGTCAACCCGACCACGGCGCGCGGCGTGCCCGGGCTGTTTGCACGCAACGAACGTGTGGTCTGTGTGTTCGATGGCGAGCACGGCCCCT
The DNA here is from genome assembly GCA_031408155.1 of Rubrivivax sp. Classification (GTDB taxonomy): domain Bacteria; phylum Pseudomonadota; class Gammaproteobacteria; order Burkholderiales; family Burkholderiaceae_C; genus Rubrivivax. Next base: position 3,713 of record JANOJJ010000094.1, on the reverse strand, counting down.
GCGTGCTGGTGCTGGTGGGGGCCACCATCGTCGGCAGCATGGCCACCGTCTGGCACGGCGTGGTCAATCCGCCGCGGCCAGGTCGGGTCCGTGAATGGACTTACGACGAGCGCGAACTGAAGCTGGCGCGCGGCGACGAGATGGGCCGCTTCCTGCTCGGGTCGACCGTCGTTGTGCTGTTTCCGCCCGGGCCGCTGCACTTCAACCAGCGCTGGGCGCCAGGTGGCGCCATCCGCATGGGCGAGGCCATGGCCGACCTGCCTTGAGCCAGTCCACGCTGCGCTGGGCGCGCGTCTTGCTGTGGGTGGTGCCGGCGCTGTGGTCGACCAACTACCTGATCGCACGCGCCGCCGACGGCGTGATCGCACCGCATGCGCTGGCCTTCGGCCGCTGGGCACTGGCCGCGCTGTTGCTGCTGCCGCTGACCTGGCGCGGCCTGGTGCAGCGGCACGATGCGCTGCAACGCGAGTGGCCGCACCTGCTGGTGCTGGGGGCGCTGGGCATGTGGGTCTGTGGCGCCTGGATGTACCACGGCGGCCTGCGCACCAGCGCCACCAACATGGCGCTGATCTACGCGGTGACGCCGATCGCGATCGCGATCGGCGGCGCGCGGTTGCTGCACGAACGAATGCTGCCGCGGCAGTGGTTCGGCGCCGCGCTGGCGTTGGCCGGGCTGCTGATCGTGATCGGCAAGGGCGACCCGGCAGCCCTGCTGGCGGTGCACTTCGGCAGCGGTGACCTGTGGATCGTTGCCGCTGCGGCGTCGTGGGTTGCGTACTCGCTGCTGCTCAGGCATTGGCCGACCGACCTCGGGCCCGCCGAGCGGCTGGTGGCGACCTGCGCCGGTGGGCTGCTGGTAATGCTGCCGTTCACGCTGGCCGAAGCCTGGCTGCTGCCGTCGCCCCCCTGGGGCTGGCCGGCCGCCGCGCTGGTGCTGGCGGCGGCCGTGCTGCCGGGCGTACTGTCGTACGGCGCCTACTCGTTCCTTCAGCGCGAGCTCGGCGCGTCGCGCACCGCGCTGATGCTCTACCTGACGCCGGTCTACGCCCCGCTGCTGGCCTGGGCGGTGCTGGGCGAGGTTCCGCGCTGGTACCACGCGCTCGGGGCGGCCCTGATCCTGCCCAGCATCGCACTGGCCATCCGCACCCGCTGAGCGCGCTGTCTACTGCGGCGGGATGCGCAGCATCTGCCCCGGGTAGATCTTGTCCGGGTGGCCGAGCATGGGCTTGTTGGCTTCGAAGATCAGCGGGTACTTGTTCGCGTCGCCGTAGAACTTCTTCGCGATCCTGGACATGTTGTCGCCGCTGACCACGGTGTGCCACTGCGATTCGGGCTCGGGTGCGCTGACGGTCAGCAGGTCGTTGACCGCGGCCACGCGCTCGACGTTGCCGCATCACAGCACCACCTTTTCACGCGTGGCCTGGTCGGCCACGGTGCCGGCTACCGTGACGGTGCCGCTGCCGGCGTCGAAGCTCACGTCCAGGCCATCGACCTGCAGACCTTGCGCGGTGATGTAGGCGGCGATGGCATTGCCCGCGGCCTGGCTCAGCGCGGCCAGAGTCTCTGCCGACGGCGCCTGTTGCGCGGCTTCCTGCGCAGCCTTGGCCTCGCCTTTGCCGAACAGCTTCTCGCCCGCTTCCTTGATAAAGGACATGACGCCCATGCAATGGCTCCCGGTTGGTGATGAAGGCCGGGAGCCTAACCGATGTCGCCGGCACGCCGTCGGTGGCCGCGCCGGCTTGCGTTGCGCGACACCGGCCTGCCTCTCGGCCTGTCAGCCTGTCAGCCCACCAGCAAGCCGCGCCGCTCGATGAAGTCGACCACCTCGGCCAGGCCTACACGCGTCTTCAGGTTGGTCATCACGAACGGCCGGTTTGCTCGCATGCGCCGGGTGTCGGCGGCCATCACGTCGAGGTCGGCGCCGACATGCGGTGCGAGGTCGATCTTGTTGATCACGAAGAGCTCGCTCTTGGTGATGCCCGGGCCGCCCTTGCGCGGGATCTTCTCGCCGCCGGCAACGTCGATCACGTAGATCGTCAGGTCGCTCAGTTCGGGGCTGAAGGTGGCCGCCAAGTTGTCGCCGCCGGACTCGATGAACACGATGTCGGCGTCTGGAAAGCGCTCGAGCATGCGATCGACCGCCTCGAGGTTGATCGATGCGTCTTCGCGGATCGCGGTGTGCGGGCAGCCGCCGGTTTCGACGCCCATGATGCGCTCGGGCTCGAGCGCGCCGGCCACGGTAAGCAGGCGCTGGTCTTCCTTGGTGTAGATGTCGTTGGTGACGACGACCAGGCTCCAGCGCTCGCGCATCGCCTTGCACAGCATCTCGATCAGCGTGGTCTTGCCGGATCCGACCGGGCCACCGATGCCCACGCGCAGCGGAGGCAGCTTCTTGCCGCGGCCGGGAATCGAATGCAGTTTGTTCATGCCGGTGATGATGCATGAAGCAAGCCACCCTGCCGGCCTGCACGCGCGCGCACTGCAGCTATGACCTGAAGAGGCGCGAGTACTGTGCCTCGTGGCGCGCCGACAGGATCGCCAGCCCCGGGCTGAAGGCCTGGCGCGTGCTGTCGTCGAGCGACAGCGCGTGGTCGACCGCAGTTGGTATGGCGTCGGCCAGTGCTGCCAGCATGCGCTGGCCGGCACTCTGGCCCAGCGGCACCGCCTTGACGGCGGCCTGCACCAGGTTCTCGGCCCAGCCGAAGGCCATGGCCAGCAGCGCACCGTGCACGCCGGCGCCACTGCATGCAGCGGCCAGCGCAAAGGCCACCGGCCAGGTCGGCGCCGGACGCAGCGCGGCCAGGATGGCCACGCGGCTATCGCTGTCGTCGCGCTGGCGCACCCAGTCGGTCAGCGAGCGGCCCATCTGCTCACACTGGCGGCGCAGCTCGGCGCTTTCGCGCGTGGCCAGCACCCAGCTGTTGAGCGCCACGACGCGCTGGCCGTCATGCGCCTGCCAGGCGGCGAAGGCCGCCGCGGTGGCCGGCAACTCGCTGCGCGCCTGCGTCAGCTGCAGTTGATCGAGCAGCCATTGGCGGGCGCTGGTTTCGCGATCGGCCAGGCCGCTATCGATCGCGGCTTCGAGCCCTTCGGAGTAGCTGTAGCCGCCCACCGGCAGCGCCGCAGAGGCCAGCCAGATCAAGCGTAGCAGCGAGGGCGGCGCCAGGTTCATGCAGCGCCCTGGCGGGTCCGGGTTCAGTGTTGGTGGCCGTCGTGGCCGTCGTGGCCGTGGTCATGGCCGTGGTCATGAGGGTGATCGTGAGCAGGGTCGTGCCCGCAACCCGGGCCGTGCACGTGCGGTCGCTGACCGTGTTCGTGCGGGTGCGCCGGCGTGTGAGGGACGGGGTCATGGTCATGATCATGGTCATGGTCATGGCCCTGGTCGTGAGTTCCATGCGAGTGCCCATGCTCCTGAGCCGAGACTGGCGCTGAATAGGCGCCGGCTTCGGGTTCGAAGGCGGCCTGTTCTTCGCTGACGATCAGGTAGATCCGCAAAATCCTGAAGATCGCCAAGGAGCCGATCTCGATGGAAACACCGATCGGCGATGACGACGATTCACATTTGGGCGATTTCATCGAAGACACGGCAACGTTGGCACCGTCCGATGCCGCCTTGCATGGTTCGATGCGCGACGTGGTCAAGGAAGTGCTGGATTCGCTGACGCCGCGTGAGGCGAAAGTTTTGCGGATGCGCTTTGGTATCGAGATGAGTA
>JANOJJ010000025.1:0-3017 GCA_031408155.1 Rubrivivax sp. | reverse complement strand
CCGGCAGCAGTTCGGCCACTTCTCTCAGTGCCAGGTCACTCTCGCGCAAATGGCTCTCGACGAGGTTCGCACGCACCTGGTCGAGCAAGTTGCTGAAGGTCAGGTTCTCCACGTCGAGCCGCCGGTACAGCGTGCGGCGATCGACACGCATGTGCCGAGCGACCTCCTGCGCGGTGCAGGCGCCACCTGACAGCAGCGCCAAAATGAGTTGACGGCAGGCTTCCTGGACACTTTCACTGCGATCGCGCAGAGCCAATTCCAGGTGCTTGCGCGCGAAGCTGGCCGCAACCGGGTCCCCGAGCTCACGCGGCTTGGACAGATCGACGGCCAGACAGACCAGGCCATTGAATTCCTGGTTGAACTTGACGCTCCGACCGAAAAATGACCGATGCGCGGAGACATCCGGGGGCGGGCGATGCGTGAAGCAGACTTCCAACGGTCGCCAATGCGGTCCTGTCAAATCACGCAGCATGCGAAACAGGACGCCCACGGCAAGTTCGACCGACTGGCGCATCGGCATCCCGAGGCTAGGCAGCAAGTCCTCCCGGATGATGACGAGGCTGTCGGTATCCTCGACGCGTATGGTCATCGACGGGTTCACCAGCCACAGGTAGCGGCACAAGGTGTCGAGGGCATCCCGCGGCGTGGCCTCCTCGCGCAGCACGAGGCTGATCGGCCCGAGCGTGGAGAGTCGGCGCTGGGCCGCCAGGCGCAGCGCCAGGTCACCCGTATGGGTGGCACGCGCTGTGATCTCGAGCAACTCGCGCGCAGCGTCCCGCGGGATCAGCGTCTCGGTGTCGTCCAGAAGCTTGGCCTGTAGCCCTACGGCGCGCAGAAACGGTTCGGGATCGCGTCCAAGCGAGCGCACCAACTCGATGTAGCCGCTCAAGCTGCCGCTGCGAATGAGTCGAGCGAGATGTCTCATGGGATGGCTGGAATATCCCATTATGGTCATTTGAGAAGCGACCTGGTTCACAAGCACGCGTTGCCGTCAGTCGCATGCAACCAGCACCGTGCCCAGCTTGCGGCGCGCCTCGACGGCCAGATGCGCCTGAGCCGTGTTGCGCAGCGAGTGGATACCGTCAATGGTATGTTGGCTGCCGGGCACTTCGGACAACCACCGCACGACCCCTTGCTGCGCAGCGCGGCGAGCTGCCGCTGGCAATCCGGGCAGGTAGAGGCCGCGCAACGTGATGTTTTTGCGGATCAATGCGGCGAACGGAAAAGCGACGGGTTCCGGACCGCTGGCATAGGCAACCCATGTGGCGTGTTGCGCCGCGATGGCCAGCACCTGTGCCAGATTGGTCGGCGCATCCACGTCGATGATGCGATCCACACCCGCGTCTCGCGTGGCATCGAGAACCGCAGTCGTCAGATCCTGACGCCGATAGTCGATGACGACGTCGGCACCTCCACGGCGCGCGTGCTCCGCCTTTTCCGGCGAACTGACGGTTGTCAGCACATGTGCTACGGCCCACTTGGCGAGCTGAACGGCATAGTGCCCCACGGCCCCGGCGCCACCGGTGACCAGCACATGTGTGCCGGCGAGATCCTCCAGATTGCCAAGACTGGAATACGCCGTCAAGCACGGAATTCCCAGGCACGCGCATTGCTGGAAACCCACCGCATCCGGTAACAGCGCAACCAATTCCTGGGGTAGGCAGACAGCTTGCGCAGCGGTACCCCAAGGCCGCCCACGTTGGCCAAAGCAGATCCAGACCCGAGTACCGAGCCAATGTGCATCGACACCCTCGCCCACGGCGTCCACCGTGCCAGCACCGTCGCTGTGGGGAACGATGGGCGGGAAGTCCATCGCGTGCAACCTGCCAGCGCGGCGGTTCGCGTCACCCGGATTGACGCCAGAAAACGCCAGCCGCACACGGACTTCGCCCGCGGCAGGCACAGGGGTGGAGAAGTCGCCGTACACCAGCACCTCCTGCGCCGGTCCTTGTCGGTCGTACCAAACAGCCTTCATCGGGCAAGTTCCATGTCGTGCTCCTGCGGTTGCGCATCCACGTCGACTGGCCGTTCATGGCACAAGAACGGTGGAGCCAATCGTCTTGCGTCCTTCGAGTGCGCGGCGTGCCTCGGCCGCATCGGCAAGCGCAAAACTCTGCTTCGGCTCGCTGACAATGCTCCCGGCGAGCACATGATCGAACAGCTCGCGCGCCATGTCGAGCATGTGCGCGCGGGGCTCGATGTAATGCCGCGTGGCCGGGCGCGTGATCCAGATCGACTTGGCTCCCAGTACCTTCACATTGAGAATTACCGGGCCCGACGAGGTGCCATTGCTCACCAGCGTGCCGCGTGTCTGCAGGCACGCGAGTGAAGCCTCCAGCGTGTCCTTGCCGACGGAGTCATAAACAACCGAAACACCTTTTCCTTCGGTGATCTCCAGCACGCGCTTGGCGATGTCTTCACGCGACGTCACGATGGCGTGTGCGCACCCGTTGGCCGTCGCAGCCGCGGCCTTCTCATCCGTGCTGACGGTACCGATCATAGTGACGCCGATGGCGCGCGCCCATTGGCAGGCGATCAGGCCCACACCGCCGGCTGCCGCGTGGTAGAGGATGGTCTCGCCTCCCTTGAGCGGGTAAACCTGGCGAAACAGGTACTGTGCGGTCATGCCCTTCATGATGAGCGAGGATGCGGTGCGGTCCGAAACGCCATCGGGCAAGGGGATCAGCACATCGGCGGGCATCACGCGCGCTTGCGTAAGCCCCCTGTGGCCCCACCAGGTAGCCCACCCGGTCGCCCACCCGGATGTCCGTTACACCGCGGCCAACGGCCTCGACCACGCCCACCGCATCCGTGCCCAGACCGTTGGGCAGCGCCAGCGGATAAAAACCGGTGCGGAAGTAGATGTCGGCAAAGTTGACTGCAATGAAACTGTGGCGCACGCGGGCCTCGTCGGCACCGGGTTCACCGACATCGACATCTTCATATTGGAGGACTTCGGCGCCCCCGGTTGCGTGGAAGCGGATCGCTTTGGTCATGGACGGTTTCCTTGTGTTTGC
>JANOJJ010000018.1:0-3949 GCA_031408155.1 Rubrivivax sp. | reverse complement strand
ACGAAGTTGGTGCGCACCGCGGTGCCCTGCCAGAACGCGGCGTCGACCTTGGCCGCATCGAAGCCGCTCATCGGCCCGCAGTCCAGGCCCAGTGCGCGCGCCGCCAGGATCAGGTAGCCGCCCTGCAGGCTCGAGTTGCGCAGCGCGCTGTCTTCGATCAGCGCCGGCTGGCCTTCGAACCAGGCCCGTGCATCGACATGCGGAAAGAGTTGCGCCAGCTGGTGGTGGAACTCGAGGTCCATGCCGACGACGACCGTGACCGGTGCCTGCTGCACCTTGGCCACGTTGCCCGCGCTCATGCAGCCGATCAGCCGGGCCCTGGCTTCGGCGCTGCGCACGAAGGCCAGCCGGGCCGGGCAGCTGTTGGCTGAGGTGGGACCCCACTTGAGCAGGTCGTACAGCTCGCGCAAGGTGTCGTCGGACAGTGGCTGGTCGAGGTAGCCGTTCTGGCTACGAGCCGCGGTGAAGAGCTGCTCGGTGCTGACATTCATGTGGTGGGCCGGGGACGGGTGGTTCGAGCGGACAATTCTCGGATGTTCCAGCCTTCGCAGAACGATGTGCGGCGCTTCTTTTGCGCCACCTACCGCCGCCAGCGCTCGGGTGAGCCCCTGACGCCGATGGACACTCTGGCCGCCGGCTGGGTCGAACAGCACCCCGAATACCACGTCGACCTGGCTGACGAGGAGGCCTCGCTGGCCGCGGTCTACACCGTGGACGAAGGTCGCACCAACCCCTTCCTGCACCTGTCGATGCATCTGTCGATCGAAGAGCAGTGCAGCATCGACCAGCCGCAAGGCATTCGCCAGGCGGTCGCCCTGCTGGCCGCGCGCCGTGGCTCGTTGCACGACGCGCACCATGAGGTGATGGAGTGCCTGGGCGAGATGATCTGGACCAGCCAGCGCAGCGGACTGCCGCCCGACGGCCTGGCCTATCTGCAGGCCGTGCGGCGGCGGGCCACGCGATAGCTCGGGCTCAAGCGCCCCGCGGCAGCGCCTGCTCGGCCCAAAGTGCATCCAGGTTCTTGAACCCCCACTGCAGCGCCGATTCGCGACCGGTGATGCGGTCGCTGCCGGCGGCCAGATCCAGCCGCTGCTGCGGCACCGGCAGGTTGCTCTTGGTCGAGTAGAAGACCTTGACCTTGGGCGCCGTCAACGCCACCGGGTTGTGCTCGGTCACGACCGCCAGCCGGCCCGACTCGAGCCGCACCAGCGAGCCCACCGGATAGATACCGAGGCTCCTGACGAAGTGCGCGAACAGTTGACCGTCGAAATGGCCTTGCCACGACGCCATGCGTGCAATCGACTCGGCCGGATCCCAGCCCTTCTTGTACGGCCGGTTGGAGGTGATGGCGTCGTAGACGTCGCAGATGGCAGCCATCTTCGCGATCCTCGAGATGCTGTCGCCTGACAAGCGGTGCGGGTAGCCGGCGCCGTCGATGCGCTCGTGGTGGTGCAGGCAGACATCGAGCACGTCGGGGCTGGCGCCACGGCCCTCGAGCAGCATCGCGTGGCCGCGTTCCGGGTGCGAGCGCATGACGGTGAACTCGGCTTCGGTCAGCTTGCCCGGCTTGTTCAGCACTTCGAGCGGCATCACCGCCTTGCCCAGGTCGTGCAGCAGGCCAGCCAGGCCGGCGGCACGGCAGCCGTCCTCGTCCATGCCCGACTCGCGGCTCAGCGCCACCATCAGCGCGCAGACGGCCACCGAGTGCAGGTAGGTGTATTCGTCTTGTGTCTTCAGCCGGGCCAGGCTGACCATCGCACCCGGGTTGCGCAGCACCGACGAGCTGATCTCCTGCACCAGGGTCAGACAGCTCTCGGCGTCGACCGCCTTGCCCAGCCGGGCCTCGCGAAACATCGACAGCACCGCTTGCTTGCCACGCTTGCAGATGGCGGCAGCTTCGTGCAGCTCGTCGCTCATCGTCCGCTTGGCTGCAGGCGGCACCCGTCTCGCCTTCGCCGTGGCTGTGCTGGACGCAGCCGGTACCGGCGTCGGTGGCGGCGTCGGTGGCTGCAGCCGCGCGGGGCCGTCGTCGACGGACGCCACGTCCAGGCCCCTGCGCGGATCGATCCAGACCTCGGCTACGTTGCTCTGGCGCAGTTTGCGCAGATCGGCCGTGTCGGCAATGACGAAGCTCGACTTCCAGAACGGATGGTCGATCCAGGCCCCTTCCAGGGCATGCAGGTGCATGCCGAGACGAACCTGGTCGACGCTGATCTTCTTGAGCATGGGCAGCGCTGATCCAGCGCGACGTGCGGTGGTCGAGATGCCTTGTTTATCGGCCGCAGCGGCCCACCATTGAGCCCCGACGCGGCCTCATCGGCCTTGAACGAACCAAGCCGCTGCAGGGCAGCGGCTCGGGGTTGGACGAGGTCGCCGCGATGGTCAGCGAAACGGCGACTGCCTGACGGTCTGCAAGTCCCCCGGCAGCGAGCCGATGTAGGCGGCCATCGCCTTGAGGTCGGCCAGCTTGAACGGCTTGACCTGGCCGGCCATGATCGGGTTGCCGCGGCCGAGCTGCGGATTGCCTTCGATCTGATAGGCCTTGAGCGCCACATACAGGTAGTCGGCGTGCTGGCCGGCGATCTTGGGGTAGGCACCATCGATCGGCTGGTTGAAGTTGGCGCCATGGCAGGCCACGCAGTTGCCCTTGGCCAGCAGCGCCGCCACATCGGCCGAGGGGCCCGCAGCCGGCGTGTCGGCCACGGTCTTGACCGATTCGACCTTGACGTGCTTCTCGTAGAACGCGGCCAGATCGGCCATGTCCTGATCGCTCAGCGACGCGGCGATCGCCTTCATCGTCGGGTGCTTGCGTTCGCCCTTCTTGTAGGCCGCGAGCGCAGCGGCGATGAACTTGGCGTTCTGGCCCGAGATCATCGGCACCTTGTGAATCTCGGGAAAGCTGGCCTGGTAGCCCGGGATGCCGTGGCAGCCGATGCACATGGTGGCCTTCTTTTGGCCGGCATTCGCATCCTGGGCCTGAGCCAGCGGAGCCATTGAAGCAAGGCCGGCCAGGGCCAGCAGGAGGGTAATCGCTTTGGTCATGGAGTCGGCAAGGAGGGCTGCGTCGTGCGACCCGGTCGTTCCGTGCGGGATTGATCGAGCCGCTGTTGGCCTGGCGTGATGCACGCGCCCCGTGCATTGATGAAGCTCATGATTATAGGGCTCCGTAGGGCCCGCTTATACTGGTCCGACACCAGCCCGAGACGCCAAAACAATGAAGTTCCAGGGTTCCGACCAGTACGTCGCCACGCAAGACCTGATGCTGGCGGTCAACGCCGCTGTCACGCTCGCGCGTCCCCTGCTCGTCAAGGGCGAGCCTGGTACCGGCAAGACGATGTTGGCCGAGGAAGTGGCCGCGGCGATGAAGATGCCGCTGCTGCAGTGGCACATCAAGAGCACCACCAAGGCCCAGCAGGGGCTGTACGAGTACGACGCGGTGAGCCGCCTGCGCGACAGCCAGATGGCCGACCTGAACGACTCGCAGAAGGTCCGCGACATCCGTAACTACATCGTGCAGGGCGTGCTGTGGCAGGCCTTCACCGCCGAGCGGCAGGTGGTGCTGCTGATCGACGAGATCGACAAGGCCGACATCGAGTTTCCGAACGACCTGCTGCGTGAACTCGACCGCATGGAGTTCTACGTCTACGAGACGCGCGAGCTGGTCAAGGCACGGCAGCGGCCGATCGTCTTCATCACCTCCAACAACGAGAAGGAACTGCCCGACGCATTTCTGCGCCGCTGCTTCTTCCACTACATCAAGTTCCCGGATGCCGAAACGATGCAGCGCATCGTCGACGTGCACTTCCCGGGCCTGAAGAAAGAACTGCTGGGCGCGGCACTCAAGACTTTCTACGACGTGCGCAACCTGCCGGGACTGAAAAAGAAACCTTCGACCAGCGAATTGCTCGACTGGCTCAAGCTCCGGGGCGGCGATCGCCGCGAGCGCGAG
>JANOJJ010000834.1:0-2637 GCA_031408155.1 Rubrivivax sp. | reverse complement strand
CAGCCGGCAGAAACGCCGCCGAGTTGGCCACCGCGCCGTCGAGCAGGCCACCCGGGTCGTTGCGCAGGTCGAGCACCAGACCCTTGAGGGTCGGCTCCTGCTTGTACAGTTCTTCGACCTTGCGCACGAAGTCGTCAACCGTGCGGTCCTGGAACTGGCTGACGCGCACCCAGCCGTAGCCGGGTTCAATCATGCGCGCACGCACGCTTTGCATGCGGATTTCTTCGCGAATGATGGTGACCGGGAAGCTGCGGCTCTCGGCCTTGCGGAATACGGTGAGGATGACCTTGGTACCAGGGTCACCTCGCATGCGCTTGACGGCCTGATCGACCGTCATGCCCTTGACCGGCGTGTCGTCGACGCGCGTGATCAGGTCACCCGGCTTGATCCCGGCGCGAAAGGCCGGAGACCCTTCAATCGGCGAGACCACCTTGACCAGGCCGTCTTCCATGCCCATCTCGATGCCGATGCCGACGAACTTGCCGCCGGTGCTTTCGCGGAACTCCTTGAAGCTCTTCTTGTCGAAGTACTGCGAATGCGGATCCAGCCCGGCCACCATGCCCGAGATGGCGTCGGAGATGAGTTTCTTCTCGTCGACCGGCTCGACGTATTCGCCCTTGACCATGCCGAACACGGCGGCCAGTTGCTGCAGTTCTTCAAGCGGCAGCGGCGCGAGCGTGCTGCGCGCCACCGCCTGCAACTGCATGGTGGTCAACGCACCGGCCACGGCCCCGGCAATCAGCAATCCCGCGACTCTCAGTTTGGCACCCATGTAGGTTGGCCTCCAGCGAATGCACCTTGTTCCAGTATAGAACCGGGCCCTGCTCCGAGTACGCCGGCGCGGGAAAGTTGCATCCCCTGTTTCGGTGCTTTGACTCGGCGGAGCGCCGCTGATCAGGCCAAAGCGCGCGGAAACGTCACCACATGGTCGACCTCGGCACGAATGCCAATCCATTCACCGAGTTGGTGGTTGTGGTGCGAGGGCACGTGGGCCATGACCTGCTCACCGCTGGCCAGGCGCAGCGTGTAAAGAAACTCCGAGCCGCGAAAGGCCTTGCGTTCGATGCAGGCTTTCACCGGGCTGGCGTCGTCGTGCACGATGTCGTCGGCCCGCAGCAGCACGTCGCATTCACCGCCGGGATAGGCGTCGGGCAGCGGGCATTCCTGCACGTCGGCCAGGTCGCCCAGCGGCGTGTGCACCATCGCACCACCGCCCCCACGCGCAATGCGCGCCGGCGTGAACACACCATGGCCGATGAACTGCGCCACGAAGCGGCTGACCGGCCGGTGGTAGAGGTTGTAGGCGTCGTCCCATTGCTCGAGGCGGCCACGCTGCATCACGCCGATCACGTCACCCAGCGCAAAGGCCTCGAACTGGTCGTGGGTGACGAACAAGGCCGTGGTGCCGGTGTCCTGCAGGATGACCCGGATCTCCTGTGCCAGCCGTTCGCGCAGGTCGACGTCGAGGCTGGAAAACGGCTCGTCCAGCAGCAGCAGTTGCGGCTGCGGCGCCAGCGCGCGGGCGAGCGCGATGCGCTGCTGCTGGCCACCCGACAACTGATGCGGGGCGCGTTTGGCGGCATGGCTCAGTCCCACCAGGTCGAGCACCTGCTGCACGCGGGCTGCCCGTTCGCCACGCGGCAGGTGCTGCACGCCGAACGACACGTTGTCGGCCACGCTCAGGTGCGGGAACAGCGCGTAGTCCTGGAACACCATGCCGATGCGCCGGCTCTCGGCTGGCAGGTGCACGCGTGCGCTGGCGTCGCTGAGCACGGTGCCGGCCATGCTGATGCGGCCGGCCTCGCAGCGCTCGAGGCCTGCCACCGCGCGCAGCAGCGAGGTCTTGCCGCAACCCGAGGGGCCGATCAGCACCCCGATCTGGCCCTGGCGCAGGCCAAGCGTGGCGGCTTCCACCGCGGCGCGCGCGCCGGCGCCGCGCGTGTAACGCACCGACACGCCTTCGAGCTTGAGGAACATGGGTCGATCATAATGGCTTGATCAGAATGAGGATCGTTCTCATCTTCGCCGACCTGACCTGCAAATCCCCGCAAGCCGCGCGGCGCGATCGCCATCACTGCCCATGCGCATCGCGCTGACCATCCTGTGCCTGCTGCTGGCGCTGCCCGTGCTGGGCGTGCTGGGGGCCTGGGTGGCAGCCGATGCTGCCGCCTGGCAAGTGTTGGCGCACCAGGCGCGCACCGTGCTGCCCGACTACGCCCTGCAGTCGGCGTTGTTGGCCGGCGGTGTTGCGCTGGGCGTGATGCTGCTCGGCTCGGCCAGTGCGGCCGCCGTCACGCTGTTCGACTTTCCGGGCCGGCGCCACTTCGAATGGGCGTTGCTGTTGCCGCTGGCCATGCCGGCCTACGTGCTGGCCTACGCCTGGACCGACGCGCTTCAGTACAGCAGCCCGCTGCACGCTGCACTGCGCCTGGCCCTGGGCACGCGCGGCCCCTTGTGGCCCGACGTGCGCAGCCTGTGGGGCGCGGTGATCCTGTTCGTGCTCTGCCTGTATCCCTATGTCTACCTGCTGGCGCGCACGGCGCCGACGTATCCGGGCCCCGCTCCGAAGCCACCCACCGCGCCCACACCGCCCGTGACGAACAATCGCCAGGTTGTTTCGTATCGACTCGAGCCAGG
>JANOJJ010000821.1:0-2391 GCA_031408155.1 Rubrivivax sp. | reverse complement strand
CCGTTCCCCGACCCGTCCGAGGCCACGACCGACGTCTACTACGATCCCGCCAAGCGGGGGGTCGAGGTGAAGTATGCGATCCACCCGGTCGCCGGGCGCATGCCGGGCCACATGAACGTGCTGCTCGCCGAGGCCGAGGTGCCCTACGACCAGGTGTTCGAGATGGAAGACATCAACGGCGAGTTCGGCCAGGCCGATGTCGCAATCATCCTCGGCGCCAACGACGTGGTGAACCCCGCCGCGCACGTGAAGGGCAGCCCGATCTACGGCATGCCCATCCTCAAGGCCTACAAGGCCAAGACCGTCATCGTCAACAAGCGCTCGATGGCCTCGGGCTATGCAGGCCTGGACAACGAGCTGTTCTACATGGACAAGACGATGATGGTCTTCGGCGATGCGAAGAAGGTTGTCGAGGAAATGGTCAAGGCGGTGGAGTGACCAGCGCGAGAAGTGCCCGCCGAGCCGGCCGATGCGCAGCGTACACCTCGGAGGATCGATGAACGAGCTGAACGGATACGACATTGAGGATCTGAGTCCCGGCATGACGGCGTCGTTTGCCAAGACGATCACCGAGGCCGATATCGTCCTCTTCGCCAGCGCATCGGGCGACAACAACGCCGTGCACATCAATGAAGAGTTCGCGCGACAGACACAGTTCAAGGGCCGCATCGCACACGGGATGTTGACGGCCAGCGTCATCTCGGCTGCGATCGCTGCCAAGTTGCCGGGCCCGGGAACGATCTACCTCGGGCAGAACCTGCGCTTCAAAGCGCCCGTGCGTCCAGGCGACACCGTGCACGCCACGGTCACCGTCAGGGAGGTGTTGACGGACAAGCGGCGTGTGTCGCTTACGACCACCTGCACGGTCGCCGGCCACGTGGTCGTGGACGGCGATGCGCTTGTGATGACGACTTCACGCGAAAGCCGCACCGCTGGCCGCAGCAATTGACTCTTTTATCCTCAACCCAGGAGACCCCGAACCCGCCGGAAAGCATTCCTAAGCTTCTCGAGCAGTTCGGTGTCCAGGCTTCGACGTCGACGCCCTGGCGATATGCGCGACCGTGCTGAAGTTGCGCGAAAGTCGCAGACGGATGCACTGGCGACGATCGCGCAGCGTGAAGAACTTGGCCGGCTTGGCGGCGGCGCTGGCTACTAAGTCCTAGACGACCGGTGCCACCATCCTGCCGTGTGCGAAAAGCGAGTCCAGGTTGTCAACCACGCGGTCGGCCATCGCCTGCCGCGTCTCGCACGTGTTGCTGGCGATGTGCGGCAGCAGCACGACGTTGTCGAGGGCGAAGAAGCGCGGGTCGACATGTGGCTCGGCCTGGTGCACGTCGAGCCCAGCACCGGCGATGACCTTGTTCTCCAGCGCGTGCAGCAGTGCTGCATCGTCGACCGTCGACCCGCGCGAGATGTTGATCAAGAAACCGTCGGCGCCCAGCGCGGCCAGCACCTCGGCGGTGATCGCGCCACGGGTTTCGGGGCCACCCGAAGCGGCGACGACCAGGCAGTCTGCCCACAACGCCAGCGCCTGCACGCTGTCGAAGAAGCGGTGCGGCGAATCGGCGCGCGGCCGCAGGTCGTTGTAGCCGACCCCCATCGCAAAGCCGCCAGCGCGCCGCGCAACGGCCAGCCCGATGCGGCCCAGGCCGACGATGCCCAGCCGCCCGAGGATCTCTTGCACCATGATGCGCAGTTCCTGGGCGATGGCACGTTCGGCGCGCGCCTCGATGGCACGCAGGGTTTCGGTGGCAGTGGCCATGGGTTGGTTCCTTTCAAGAGCGGTGCGACCAGCCAGCGGCAGGTCGATGTGGAAGGGGAAGGTGGAGCCCGGGGCAGTGGCCGCGAGCCGAGATCGGAGGCAGCAGCGCTGCCTCGGAAAGAAGGGCAATCAGAAGGAGGGCCGAGCGCGTCACGCACCACCGTGGAGGTGGGCGTGAGCGTTCGACGATCTGGGCAGCACAGCGAGCG
Organism: Rubrivivax sp.; assembly: GCA_031408155.1. Taxonomy (GTDB): domain Bacteria; phylum Pseudomonadota; class Gammaproteobacteria; order Burkholderiales; family Burkholderiaceae_C; genus Rubrivivax. The sequence continues at coordinate 420 of JANOJJ010000821.1, read as the reverse complement.
CTGTGGTGCCGGGCCAGGCACGTGGTGCCCGGCGCCCCGGGTCAGGCAGCCGAGCGGCCAGCCTGGGGTTGTGGCGAGCGAGGAGATGAAGCCTCGGTTTGCGCGGCAGGAGATGCCGCGTCGGGTGAACCCGTCTGCGGTCCGAAGGCTGATTGCGCCTGGGCGAACTCAGGCTCGCGTGTCAACCGCCGCACTTGGCGCGCCGCCGGTTCCTTGCCTGTCTCGGGCAGGCATTCGACCGCGATGTCGGCACCGCGGTGCATCGCGCGCAGGGGTGCGGCAAACAGTCCGTGGCAGAGCCAGCGGACGAACTGGCCGATCCGCTTGTTGCGGGCCTGGCGTGCCTTGTGGGCGCGCAGTGCTTCCTTGCAGCACAGCACCAGCGCCAGGTGCGTGCGTTTCATTTCGGGATCAGCCTCA
>JANOJJ010000792.1:0-10807 GCA_031408155.1 Rubrivivax sp. | reverse complement strand
CCGGCAGCGTCGTAGACCACGACCTGGCTGTCAGCGCTGACGCCCAGCGCGGCCAGCCGTTCGGCGAAGGCCTCGCGCGTGGGCAACGGATGGCGGCCGTTGCGGCCGGTCTTGGGCGCGCTCAGGTCGTCGTCGAGGTGCTGGTACAGCGCGCCCGGCAGATGGCCGTCAGCATGCGCGGCACGGCCGGCCGCCGGGTTGGCGAGGTCGAAACTGCAATCGAAGACCACCGTACGCGCAGCCTGCGTGCGCAGAAGGGTGTCGAGCTCGGCGCACGGGATCAAGGTGGTGTAGGTCATGCGCGAATTCTCGCGCCTGCGCTGCCGATTCGGCATGGCATGCTGCGCCCTGGAACAGCCGCAGGAGACAAGACGATGACTCTCACCCGCCGCCACCTGCTGGCTGCCAGCGCCCTGGCCGCTCCAGTCGATCCGCATCGTGATGCTACGGCTCGGCCGGCAATGCCAGCGCGGGCCAGCTGGCGATGGAGTACCTCAAGCTGGAGGCCGGGTTCTTCATGACGCACATCCCGTACCGCGGCACCGGCCCGGCGCTGACCGACCTGCTGGCCGGGCCCACGCAGGCCTTCTCGGCGGGTACGCCGGCGCTGCTGCCCGCACATCAGGTCGGGCCGCCTGCGCGCCATCGCGATGGGCACTGCACAGCGCCTGCCGATGCTGCCCGATGCCCCGGCCGGCACCCCGCGCGAGATCGTCCAGCGGCTGCAGGAAGAGTCGATCAAGGCACTGACGTCGACCTCGGTGACCGAACGCTTCGCCAGCGACGGTGCGGTCGGCGGTGGCCGCCCGCCGGAAGAGTTCGCAGCCCTCATCGCACAGCAGCAGAAGCTGTGGAGCCAGGTCGTCAAGCGCGCCGGCATCAAGGCCGATTGAGCGCACGCCCGATGTCCAAGGAGAGTCTCCGTGATCTACGCCGCCCTCAAGACCTTGCATCTGCTGTCGATCATCGTGTGGGTCGGCGGCATGGTGTTCGCACACTTCTTCCTGCGCCCCGCCGCGTCCAAACTCGACCCTCCCGTTCGCCTGCGCCTGATGCATGACGTGCTCAGCCGCTTCTTCCGAGCCGTGCTCGCGGCGTCGTTGCTGACGCTGGCCAGCGGCGTGTGGATGCTGGGCCGCGTGGCCAGGCAGGTGGTGCAGTCCGGCGGCAGCTTGCAGTTGCCGTGGTCCTGGACCGTGATGGCCCTGCTCGGCACCTTGATGGTGGGCATCTTCATGTACATCCGGTTCGCGCTCTTCAAGCGTCTCGCGCGCGCCGTGGCCGCGTCCGACTGGGCCACCGGCGGCCTGGCACTGGGGCAGATTCGGCAATGGGTCGCCGTCAACCTCGGGCTTGGTGCAGTGACATTGCTGGCCACATTGCTGCGCTGGACGGGCTGATCCCGCACGGGTGCGGATTCGGCGGCCACGGGCCGACCAGGTGCTGCGCGGCCGACAAGCCCGGCCTGCAGGGCGCGAACGCAGCAGTTTGTCAGCTGTTTGGCCTGACACCCTGGGCCCGCGCAACAGCCTGCATCGTGCGGACCCGAGTTCTCAGCCGCTCAGATCGCCTGGTTGTCCTGCGTCTCGGTGGCGGGCTTGCCGTCCTTGTCAAGCTCCTTGTTCGGCTTGGTGGCCGGCGAGCCCGCCCCCTTGGTGACGTCGACGTTGTGCTCAACCTGGCGCAGAAACGCATCGACCTCTTCGGTCGAATGCTCGGAAGGCTCGATGTGGGCGATTTGCTGTTGGGTCATGAAGGTCTCCGGATGTCGAGGTGAACGTGGAGCAAGCAGTATTCGGCGACGAGCGCGGCGCGTCAGTCGGTCAACCGGAGATCGCGCGGTAAGACGCGGCCTACGGCCGGCTGCGCCGCTCGGGGCTACAGCGACTTGAGGTACTGGACCAGATCGGACTGCTGCGCGCTTGTCAGACCGAGCGACTTTCGACTGTTGTAGGTGTCGACCACGGCGGCCAGGGTCGGTGCCGACCCGTTGTGGAAGTACGGTGGGTGCTGCCACAGCCCGCGCAGCGGCGCCGTTCGGTACAGTTTGGTTGCACTGCGTGACGCGTAGCTGGGCGCACCGCCCGGCTCGGGCTCGCTGACCACCTCGCTCGGCCGGTGCAGGCGCGAATTGGCATCGGTGAAGTCGTCGCCGTGGTGGCAGTTCGAGCATTTTCCGGCGCCCTTGAAGACCTGCCTGCCGCGTTTGGCTGCGGCCGCGTCGAAGCTGCCAGCCGGCGCCGGCGGTGCCGCCAGCGACAACTGGTAGGCCTGCAGGGCCGGCAGCTTTGCGCTGATCAGATCATCCGGTCCGTTGGTGACATTGACACCTGTGCGCGGCTCGACGAACGAACCGTGGCCGCCCATCTGCGTGACCCCGACGTAGCGGTTCCAGTAGGCCAGGTCGTCGCCATCGCCGGTCGATGTGATGCGGTGGATGCCGCGCAGGCCATAGGCGGGTGGGATGACCTGCGGGCCATTGATGCCATCGAGGTTGAAGCGCGGGTCGTACTTGCCACGGCCCCAGGAGTTGTAGACCGCCTTCAACGCCGGGCTGAGCGCCGGCGACAGCGCAATCACCGCGCCGACATCGAGGTCGCGATTGGGCCAGCCATCGAGACGCTTGCCGATGCCGGGCGCGAACGAGTCGTCGACCGTCGAATGACACAGCGCACAGGTGACGCCGACGTGCGTCAGGGTGTCGCTGCCGTTGACCGTCTGCACCGTGCCCTTGAGGCCGACGACCGCATCGAGCTTGAGCAGGGCGACGGTGGTGGCGGGGCTCCTGAGGTCGACCGTGCCGTTCTGGATCCCTGCCACCACTGCTGCCGGCAAGGCCTCGGAGTCGACCTTCAGCCCGACCGACAAGGCAGTCGTGGGGTCGACCGCGGTGCGGATCACTTCGTGCATGCGCAGCGCGTCGGTCCATTTGGTTTCGTCGCCGAAGGTGTCGAAGCGAAAGATCTGCCGGCCTTGCGCGACCCTGGCCGCCTTGTCGGCCTTGTCGGCCTTGTCGGCCTTTTCAGAGCGATCCGCCCGGGCCGAGCTTTCAGCCCTTTCGATGGTCGGTTCGCCGGATCCACCACCGCAGGCCGCGACCATCGCGGCAGCGGCCATGGTACTGATGACCCGACCGGCGCGACCCTGCTCCCGCAACGGGATGACTACAGGCGTCGACGTTTCGATGTTCATGGCTGCACTCCGTAATTCGGTTGGGGGTCGACCCCAGTATCGGCAGCGCAGCGCGGCGCGACCATAGGACTGCATCGTCCACAGTTGTAGCTGCAGTCCTACGCCGGCCAGCAGCCCGGCGCGGGCCGGCGGCGAAGTGCGGCGTACTGGCGGAAGTCGAACATCAGCGTGCTCTCGGGCCGCGCGAACTGCACCGGTCCGACAGGCAGGGTGTCGCCCGGCAACAGCAGTTCGTTGTTGCCCGAGGTAACGAGGTAGCAGCTGTGCCCCGGCGTGTGTGGCCCACCGCCGGCAGCGAGCGGATGCGCGGTGGCTCGGTCGTGCCAGAGCGCGGCCGTCCCGCGCTACGCTCGCAGTCTGACCAACAGCCTGGAACCGCGCTCATGAAAACCGCCACCGCCGCACCGCTGGTGCACGACGAACTCGAGTTGCTGGCCGAGCTGGTACCGCTGGCAGGCTGCCGGATCGTCGAACTCGGCTGCGGCGCCGCGGCGCTGGCGCGCGCGCTGCTGCAGCGCTTTGCAGACACCCAGCTCAGCGGGCTCGAAGTCGACCAGCGCCAGCACGCCAAGAACCTGGCTGCGCCGGCCGAGCGGCTGACCTTCCTGGCCGGCGGCGCGCAGGACATCCCCTGTGCCGACGCCAGCTTCGACCTCGTGCTGATGCTCAAGTCGTTGCACCACGTGCCGCGCCCGCTGATGGCGCAGGCGCTGGTCGAAGCGGCGCGAGTGCTGCGGCCGGGTGGGCACCTGTATGTGTCGGAGCCGGTCTACGCCGGGCCGTTCAACGACCTGGTCAAGCTGTTCAACGAAGAACGCCTGGTGCGCGAAGCAGCGCAGGCCGCGATCGACGCCGCGCTGCAGGCCGGCGGATGGCAGCAGGTGGCCGAACGCCGCTTCGACATGCCGCTGCACTTTGCCGATTTCGACACCTTCGAGCAGCGCCTGATGCGGCCGACCTTTGCCGACCACCGCATCGACGACGCCAAGCTGGTCCAGGTGCGTGCCGCGTTCATGCCGCATGTCGGGCCGACCGGCGCGCATTTCGAGCGTCCGATGCATGTTCGGCTGCTGCGAAAGCACGGTTGAGTCAGCGCGGGTCCGCAGCGCCGCCGCGCTGCCGGCGTTGACCGCGCCTACTTGGCCAGCAGTCCCAGTCGCTCGATCAGCGCACGCTCCTTGGTCAAGGTCTCGGTCGCCCACTTGCGATAGTCGTCGCTGCTCTTGTACCAGGGCGCCTGGTTGAGCTGGTCGAGGATCTCGGCATGCCTGGGGTCATCGATCGCCTTCTTGAAGGCGTCGTGCAGGGTCTTGACCACGGCAGGGTCCATGCCCTTGGGACCGACCAGGCCGTAGGGCGAGTTGGCCACCACGTTGTAGCCCAGGTCCCGGGCGGTGGGAACGCTGGGCCAACGCTTGGTGCGCGTGTCGCCGAAGGTCACCAGCAGCCGCATCTGGCCGCCATCGACGAACTTGTCCCAGCCGGTGGCGTCGCTGGCCGCCATCACGTGGCCCCCGAGCAGCGCCTGCATCTGGTCGGCGTTGCCCTTGAACGGCACGTGGTTGAGCTCGACCTTGGCGACGTCGGCCACCTCCTCGATCAGCAGGTGCGGGCTGGTGCCGGTGCCAGTGGAGCCGTAGTTGATCTTGCCGGGCTCCTTGCGCGCGGCCTCGATGTAGTCCTTGAAGGTCTTGTACGGCGAGTCGGCGCGCACCACGAAGCCGAAGGTGTAACCGGTGATGCCGATGATGAAGGTGAAGTCGTTGATCGGGTGCCAGGGCATCTTCTGCATGTGCGGCAGGCGCAGCATGCCCATCGGATATTGCGACAGCATGTAGCCGTCCGCTTTGCCGTTCAGCGCTACGTTGCCGGGGCCGGTGGTGCCGCCGCCGCCCGGGTTGTTCGTGATCACGATTTGCTGACCGAGGATCTTGCTGGCGATCTCGGCCAGCGCGCGGTGGTGGCGGTCGGTGCTGCCTCCGGCCGGCCAGGGCACGACGATGGTGATCGGTCGCGACGGGAAGGCCTGTGCACGCAGCGCGACGTGCGGCAAGGCGAGCGCACTGCCGGCGGCGCCGAGCATCAGGCTGCGGCGCGTCAGTCCGCGCAAAAGGCTACTGGTAGGCATGGGGGTCCTGAGAAATGGGTCCGGGACGGCATCATGCCCGGCCCGCACCGGAGCCGACACCGGGCCGGCCCCAGGGGCGACCGGTGATTGCGTCACCCGGGCGACGCGCCGGGTCGCAGCGAACCGCCTTTGTCTCAGCGCGCCAACACGCGCGCGATGCGCCGGCTCAGCCACAAGCCGAGCAAGGCGCTGGCGCCAGTAGCCACCCAGGTCAACTGCCACCCGCCGGCGCGGCCGGCCAGCCAGGCCACCAGCGGCGGGCCGGCAAACTGGCCCAGCGCCGACCATTGCTGCATCCAGCCCACGGTCGACGACAGCGTGTGTTCGCCCGGGGCCAGGCGCACCACCAGCGCGAACAGCGTGCCCGGGATCACGCCGCCGACGGCCGAGAACATCAGCACCGCGACATAACGCAGCCACGCCGGCTGGCCGACGGCGCCGAACGCCAGCAGCGCCGCCAGCGCCATGCTGACGAAGCCGATCGCCAGCAGGCGTGGTGGTGCCACGCCGCGCTGCAGCAGCCGACCCGAGCCGACGTTGCCCACGATGTTGGCGGCCGCGGCCAGCGCCGTCAGCACGCCGGTCAGCGCCGCGGCCACGCCAGCCTGCCGATAGATGGTCGGCAGGAAACCCACCACCGCCAACCACTGGCCGGAATAGCAGGCGAAGGTCAGTGCCAGCAGCCAGGGGCCGGGTGCGGCCAGCGTGTGGCGCAGGCGCAGGGCAGCCGACTGCGGGGCCGTGGTACGCGCCTGCGCGGGCGGCGCCGGCACCTGGCGCAGCACCACCGCCACCATGCCTGCCGACACCGCGGCCAGCGCCCACCACCAGGCCCGCCAGCCCGCGGCCTCGATGACCAGCGGGCCGAGCAGCAGTGCCAGCGCGGTGGCCAGCGGCATGTAGGCGCCCCACAGCCCCATCGCCTGGGCCAGGTGCTGCGGCGGCACCAGCTGCCGCACCAGCCCCGGCGCCGACAACACCACCAACAGGAAGCCGAATCCTTCGGCCGCGCGCAGCGCCATCAGCATCACGGCCCCAGTGGCCAGGCCACCCAGTGCACTGGCCAGCGCCAGCAGGCACAGGCCCGCAACCAGGCTGCGGCGCAGACCGAAGCCATCGGCCAGCACGCCGAAAGCCACCCCGGCGCTCATGCCCGCAAACTGCACCAGCGAGAGCAGGAAGCCGGCTTGCAGCAGCGTCAGCCCGAGTGCGGCCTGCAACGCCGGAATGGCCGGCGGCAGCTTGCCCACGTGCAGCGCGGCACACACGCCGGCGGCGATGACGACCAGCGCGGCGCGGTCGCGCGAGCGCTCGCTCGGGCCCAGGTCAGGCCGCGTCAGGTCTGGCTGTGACAAGGCTGCAAACGGAACTCAGGACCATGCGGGCGCCAGCCGCAGCAGGGGCGCCGCGGGAGCCGGATTGTGGCGGACCGGCCCCGGTCAGCTCTTCTTGGCCGCCAGCGCGACCTGCCATAGCCGGGCCAGCAGTCCGAGCGACTCGTGTCGCGCTACGGCCTTGAACTGCTCGGCAGCCTCGGTCACGCGGCCGGCCTGCTGCAGGGCCTGGGCGTATTGCAGCCGGGCCTGCGCCGGGTCGGGCAACGGGCCGCCAAGCGCGGCCTTCATCAGCTCCAGCCCCTGCGCTGTCTGCCCGGCCGCGACCATCGCCGCGCCGGTGCTAAAGGTGTTGCTGGCCGCGCGCGCATCGGCCACTGCTGGCGACCGGGCGGCAGCGCTGGCCAGGCTGGCGCGGTCGTCAGCGGCCTGCTTGGTGACGCTGGCGCGGAACTTCTCGTGCTCGGTCGCCTAGGCGCCCTTGCCCAGCATGCCCTTGGCAAAACCGGCATCGAGCACCTTCTGCGCCTCGGCCGGCAGGCCACCGCGCGCGGCCATGTCGGCCAGCACCAGGTAGTCGTCGATCTCTTCCATCAGGTCGAGCTGCAGGCGCAGGCGGTAGAGATCGATGTCCCAGCGCTGCTGCCAGCCCGGCTGCCGCTGCACGCGCGAAAGCAGGTCGCCCCAATACTCGGCGCGGCCATGCTCGCTCAGCAGACGTTCGGTCAGGCGCACGTAGTTGGCTTCGTCCCTGGACTGGCCGTACGACGACGCCAGCAGGCGGCTGTCTTCCATCGACAGCGTGCCGTCGCGCTGCTCTTGCGCCTGCAGCAGCTGGATGGTGCCGGCGTGGTCGTTTTGCAGGTAGGTCGCGCGCACCAGCACCGCCTGCACCGGCGCCGACTTGCTGCCACCGGCCTGCGCCTTGCGTGCCCAGTCCGCCGCCGCCGGGTAGGCTTTGAGGTTGAAGTGTGCGCGCGCCAGCGACTCCTGGCACAGCAGGGTGTCCTGCGCGCTCTGGGCGTTGACGGCCAGCGCGGCTTCGAGCGCCTGCACGGCATCGGGCAACTGGTTGCCCTGCAGTGCGAACAGGCCGCGCAGGCGCTGCATCGCCGTGCGCTCGGCGGGTTCGGGATTGACCACGCTGGCCAACGCCTGCTCGACCCGCGCCTTGGCATCCGCCGGCTTGCCGTCGCGGAACAGGTCGAGCGCCTGCTGCAGCGCGGCACCGACTTCGGGTCGAACCGCGTAGGGTGGAGCCGACGCGGCCGACGCCGCCGGTGCTGCAGCCTGGGTCTGGGCGCGGGCAGCGGGTGCGGCCAGCGTCAGCGCGCTGATGGCCAACCCAAGGGCAATCGTGAGGGTGGCAGTGGCGAGCAGCAGCTTCATCGGGCGGGCTCCGGGCAAAAGGCGCGCGATGCTACCCGAGCGCTCGGCACTCAGGCTCGGTCGGCCAGCAGCGTGGTCAGATCGAAACCGGCATCGGCGGCCTGGACTGGGGTGGGCAACCGGCCTGCGTCCAGCAGCTTGCGCGCCAGCAGGTGGTCACGCGCGCTGTTGACGCTGTCGACCGCGATCAGCCGCCCGCCCTGGATGAAGTGCCAGACCGAGAAGCCCGGTGCCGACAGACTGCCGCGCAGCGCCCAGTGATCGGCCCCGATCGACAGGCCGGCCATCTGCAGCTTGCAGTCGTACTGGTCGGACCAGAACCAGGGCGTTGCGGTGAAGGGTCGGTCCTGTCCTAGCAGCGCAGCGGCGGCGCTCCTGCCTTGTTCGGTGGCGTTGTTGATCGATTCCAGCCGCAGCAGCTTGCCGTCAGGCAGGCGGCGCGCAGTGCAGTCGCCGGCGGCGACGATCGCCGCGTCGGTCGTGCGCGAGCAGGCGTCGACCACGACGCCGCGCTCGCAGGCCAGGCCCGCGGCCTGAGCCAACTCATCGTTGGCGATCACGCCGATGCCTACCACCACCAGTCCAGCGGGCCAGCGCTGGCCGGCGCTGCCGAGCACCGCCGTGGCACGTCCGCCCCGGGTTTCGATGGCGCTGATGCGCACGCCCGGCTCGACCGCCACGCCATGGCCGCGGTGCAGTTCGGCAGTCCAGTCCGACAGCAGGGGCGCGAGCACACGGCCTAGCAGGCGCGGCGCCATCTCGAGCACCGTAACGGCATGCCCCTTCTTGCGCGCAGTGGCCGCCACTTCCAGGCCGATGAAACCGCCGCCCACCACCACCACGGGCAGGCCCTGCACGGCGCAGGTCTGCAGCTCGGCGGCGATGGCGTCGGCGTCGCCCCGCGTGCGCAAGGCGCGCACGTTGGGGGCGTCGGCACCCGCCAGCGTCAGCGCCCGCGGCCGCGAGCCGGTGGCCAGCACCAGGCCGCTGTAGGGCAAGGCCTCGCCCCCGGCGAGCGCCACTGTCCGGGCCGACCGGTCGATCGAATCCACTCGCGCACCGCTGCGCAGCGTGATGCCCTTCCTGGCCAGCGCGTCGGGCGTGCGCAGCACCAGCTGCGCCGCGTCCACCTCGCCGGCCAACCAGGCCTTGGACAAGGGCGGACGGTGATACGGGCCCAGAGCCTCGTCGCCCAGCATCGTGATGGGGTCGGTGTAGCCGCCTGCTCGCAAGGCTTCGGCCGCCTGCACGCCGGATTGGCCGGCGCCGATGATCAACACGCCTGGTGGGGGAGTCATGGCTGCGATTCTGGCAGGGTGGCCCCCAGGCTCTGCGCAGTCCAGTAGCCTCCACAGTGGGCTTGACCCGGCACGGCAGCCGGCTACCGGGTGCGCAAGCCGCGCGACGCGCCCGGGCCGCATGGAACGCGGCACCTGCGCGATCCGTACCACCGAGCGTGACGGCAGGCCGGCGATGGCCCTACGCATCGTGCCAAGGGTTTTCACCGGGGTCTTGAAGCTGGCGCTTTGATCCCTATAATTGGCCTGCTAGCACTCACCTACCTTGAGTGCTAACGATCGCAGAGCGCCAGCGGCCCTCTGCGATCACCGTTTGTGATTGGGCGCTCACTTTTCAGGTGCCCGTTGCCTTAGCTGATCCACAGGAGATGACATGAAACTACGTCCGTTGCACGATCGCGTGATCGTCAAGCGCCTCGAGCAAGAAACCAAGACCGCCTCGGGCATTGTGATCCCCGACAACGTCGCCGAGAAGCCCGACCAGGGCGAAGTGCTCGCCGTCGGACCAGGCAAGCGCAATGACAAGGGCGACTTCGTGGTTCTGAACATCAAGGTCGGTGACCGCGTCCTCTTCGGCAAGTACAGCGGCCAGACCGTCAAGGTCGATGGCGAAGAGCTGCTGGTGATGAAGGAAGAAGACCTCTTTGCAGTTGTCGAGAAGTAAGCAACCGCTTACCTCCAACGCAAACCCCATTCAACAGATTTCGGAGTAATCAAGCATGGCAGCAAAAGAAGTCATTTTTGGCGCGGACGCGCGTCAGCGCATGGTCGAAGGCGTGAACATCCTGTCCAATGCGGTCAAGGTCACGCTTGGCCCCAAGGGCCGTAACGTGGTGCTCGAGCGCTCGTTCGGCGCCCCCACCGTCACCAAGGACGGTGTCTCGGTGGCCAAGGAAATCGAACTCAAGGACAGGCTCCAGAACATGGGCGCCCAGATGGTCAAGGAAGTGGCTTCCAAGACCAGCGACATCGCCGGTGACGGCACCACCACGGCCACCGTGCTGGCGCAATCCATCATCCGCGAAGGCATGAAGTTCGTTGCCGCGGGCATGAACCCGATGGACCTCAAGCGCGGCATCGACAAGGCCGTGACGGCTTTGGTGGAAGAGCTGAAGAAGGCCTCCAAGGCCACCACCACGAGCAAGGAAATCGGCCAGGTCGGCTCGATCTCCGCCAACAGTGACGTGTCGATCGGCGAAATCATCGCCAAGGCGATGGACAAGGTCGGCAAGGAAGGCGTGATCACCGTCGAAGACGGCAAGTCGCTCGACAACGAACTCGACATCGTCGAAGGCATGCAGTTCGATCGCGGCTACCTGTCGCCGTACTTCATCAACAACCCCGAGAAGCAGAGCGCCACGCTGGACAACCCCTTCGTGCTGCTGTACGACAAGAAAATCAGCAATATCCGCGACCTGCTGCCGGTGCTGGAGCAAGTGGCCAAGAGCGGCCGCCCGCTGTTGATC
>JANOJJ010000694.1:0-7740 GCA_031408155.1 Rubrivivax sp. | reverse complement strand
AGTGAACTACGTATTCTTCGCGCTCGCCTCCACCGGCCTGACGCTGGTGGCCTCGCTGGCGCTGGTGTTCGGCATGAAGGAGTTTTATCCGATCGCCAAGCGCTGCATCTGGCTGGCGCTGGCATCGATCATCGCCGGCTTCGCTTCGCTCGCTCTCGAACTGGGACACCCGTTTCGCATGATCTGGGCGATTCCGCTGAACTTCCAGTACGAATCGCCGCTGCTGTGGATGGGCGTGTTCTATTCGCTGTTCCTGGTGCTGGGGATCTTGAAGTTCATGAAGATCAACAGCGGTGACTGGGACAGCCCGGGCAGCCGCACTCTGGGCATCGCCGCGCTCACCGCAGAGGTCTTCGCAGCGCTGACGCTGGGTGCGGCTTTCGGCATGATGGCGATGCGTCCGTTCTGGTACGGGCCCGAGGTGCCGCTGAACTTCCTGCTCACGGCCGCCACCTCCGGCGCGGCGTTCGCGGTGTTGATCACGCACATTGCGTACGGCAGCCTGGAAGGCATGCCGGAGAGGGTGCGCACGGTGATGACAGGCGCCATGCCCCGGGTCCTGGCCGGCGTGGTGGCGCTGTTCTTCCTGATGACGCTGTACCGCAGCATCACCGGGCTGTGGAGCAATGCCGATGGCCTGCAGGCGTGGGACATGATCGTCAGAACCCCGTGGTACTGGGTCGAAATGATCGCGCTGGTGCTCGCGTTCTACCTGATGATCGGTGCGGGCACCCGCTCCCAGGGCACGATGCAGGTGGCCGCGGCGCTGCTGACCCTGGTGGCGGTGTTCATCGGCCGCTACGAGTTCGTCGTCGGCGGTCAGTTGGTGCCGCTATTCAAGGGCAGCTGGGTGCCGGGACTGATCAACTACGCACCGTCACTGAGCGAGTGGATGCTCACGTTGATGGCGCTGTCGATCACCTTCGTGGTCTATGCGGTGGGCGAGCGCATGTTCAACCTCTCGGCCGTGCCTGAGAAGGCCTGAGCCCGCCTGGCCGCCCAAGGGGCGAAGACCGGCGTGCGCAGCCACTCCGGTCTCCCATTGAGCGACGCGCGCTCCGGGTCCAACTCGAGCCTGGAATCCGCCTTTCTTTGTGTCACCCTTCCGGACATGACCATGGACGCCAGAAACCACGAGCAACTCGGCGCGCGCGCCGAGTTCTATCTCTGTGTCGCACGTGCCTTCCTGGTGCCCCGGGAGGAGGCGATGTTCCATGCCATGCGCGAGGTGTTGGCCGATGAGCTGGGCGAGCTGGCGGCGCAGCTGGGCCTCGACATCGACGCCCCGCTGCAGCGGTTGCGCGAGGAGATGCAGCTCACCTCCGACCCAGCCGCGCTGCTGCAGATCTACAGTGCGATCTTTCTCGCGCCACCGGTGCCCGCGCGAATCAACGTGGGGATGTACATCGACGGCGCGATGAACGGCGGCAGCGTCAAGGCGATGGAGGAGGCCTACTCGCTGTGCGGCGTCGAACGCGACGCCGGCTTTCACGACTTGTCCGACCACCTGTCGGTGCAGCTTGAATTCGTGGCGCTCCTGTATGCCAGGCTGGCCGCCTGCTTCGCTGGCCAGGCCGGCGCGGAGCCGCTGCCGGTCGACCCGGGGCTGTTCCTGCACCAGCACGCCCGGCGCTGGCTGCGCCCCTTGTGCGCCGACCTCGCGCGCGCCGGCGCCGAGCGCGAGCTCGAGGCGAATCCCTACCATCCCCTTGCGCTGATATTGAGCGAGGCGGTGGCGCGCGATGCGGTGGCCCCTGAAGTCGACGCCAAGGCCGCGCGCACGCGAAACGCCATCGAACAGGCCCGCGCGAAATACGCCGGGCGTGGCATAACCGACGAAGACATGGTCGAGATCAAACGCAAGCTCGAGGAACGCGGGCTGTCGACCGACCACCTGTCGGTGCCGATCGACGAGCGCGATGGCGCGATGGGCCTGGGCAAGAAGAGCACGCCCGGCCTGCGCTGACGACCCCGGCGGATGAGGTGGCTGACGTGGGCCCTACTCGCAGCGCTGTGGGTGGCACCGGTGCGGCGCCCGCAGGGCCATCGGATGAACCCAATGTCGAGGACCTGACGCTCACGCTCATCGCCTCGCGCCACAACATCTCGCCCAAGCGCCTGGCCGAACCCGCCCCGACCGACACGCAACTGCAGGCCATGCTTGGCGCGGCGGCAGCCGCGCCCGACCACGGCGAGCTGACCCCCTGGCGCTTCATCATCGTGCCCGTCGACCAGCGACATCGCCTGGCGGATGCGTTTGCCCAGGCTCTGATCGATCGCGACGCGGCGGCCACCGCCGAGCAGATCGAATCGGCGCGCGCGAAGGCCCACCGTGCGCCGCTGCTGCTGGTGGCCATTGCCCGCCTCGGGCCGCGCGAGCCCGACACGCCGACGCTCGAGCGCATGCTGTCGATGGGCGCGGCGATCCAGAACCTGTTGCTCGCCGCGCACGCGATGGGTTACGGCGTCGGGCTGACCAGCGGCCAGGCCATGCGTTCGCCGGCGCTGGCCCGGCTGTGCGCCCTGGCCGAAGGCGAGGTGCCGGTGTGCTGCGTCAACATCGGCAGCGTGACCCAGCGCAAGCCGCCCAAGCGCGTGCGGCCCGTCCCGGCAGAGTTCGTCAGCGTGCTGCCGGCGGCTTGAACTCGGGTGTGGCAGCGGCGTCCGGCGCCGCGTGCGCTTGATCGTGGCCGTGCCCATGGGAAGCCCGCGGTTCGCCGGTGTGCGCGCCCACCAGGGCTGTCTCGCCCCCACCGACTGGCAATGACGTCCATCCTTGCCGATCAACAGCGTGCCCACACCCTCGAGCTGCGCGGCCAGGCGCAAGCGCCGCTCGGCGCCCCCGGACTCGAGCACCTGCTGGCGGTAACGTTCGGTCTCGGCGTGCGGATCGATCCGGCTCACGCTGAGGTGGGCCAGCGTGCCGTCCAGCGTCTCGGCCAGGTGCGCGGCGGGATCGGAGGTGCTCAGGTGCACCGGCAAGCCGCGCGCGGCCAGATCGACCGCAATGGCGGCGGCAAGCGTGGTCTTGCCGACGCCGCTCTTGCCCACCAGCATCACCAGGCCCTGGCCGTCGGCGGCGATGGAGTCGACCAGCGTCGACAGGCGCGGCGCGACGACCGGCTTCCACGCTTCCTCCGTGCCAGCGGGCGAGTCGGTGCAGTCGACCAGCAAGCGACGCAGGGCGGCCAAGCCCACCAGGTCGAAGGCCTTCAGGGCCACCTCGTCGCGTGGCAGCGCCGCCAGCAGCGCCGGCATCGCCGCCAGCGCGGCCTGTTCGCGCCGCGCGACGGCCGCAGCCAGCGGGTCCAGCGCCGCCTCGCCGCGCGGCAGGACACCGTTGATCACCGCCGCGCACCGGGCCGACGGGGCGGTCGCGGTAGGCCTGGGCAGCGGCCTGCGGGTCGATCTCGAGCGCCCACAGCCGCGCCACTTCGGGGATCGCGGTGATGCGGTTGCCGATGGCGATGGCGAACACCTGAGCAACGTTGGAGGCCGGATCGGTGCTGACCAGCAGCACGCGGGCGCCGCCGTCGGCCAGCGCGATGGCGCAGGCGCAGGCGAGCGAGGTCTTGCCGACGCCGCCCTTGCCGGTAAAGAACAGGCTGCGCGGCGGTCGATCGACGAACGCAAACGCGGACATTCAACCGCACTTGCCGCCGGAGCAGCAGTTGCCCGCAGCCACTGTTTCGGCGACGAGCGGCTGCAGTAGCGGCTGCGCCAGGCCGGCCCAGCGCCGCAGCTCGGCGCGGCTCGGATAACGCCCCGCCAGCGCGACCTCGCCGTCGACCAGCACCAGCGGCAAGGCCTCGGGGCCGGAGCGTTCGAGAAAGCCGTTCACCGCCGCGTGGTCGGCAAAGGCCATCGGCTGCTGCGCCAGGTTGAAGCGCTCGATCGATGCGCCCTGCCCCTTGACCCACTCGACATCCGCCGAGAAGCCGACCAGCGCCTGGTCGACGTCGACGCCGCACACCCCGGTGCTGCAGCACAGTGCCGGGTCGAACACCTGGATCGTCTTCATGGCAAATCTGCCATCGTGGTTGAACTCATGCGGCCGCGCGCTCGTACCAGCCCTTGCTGGCATTGACGATGCGCACCACCAGAAGCATCACCGGCACCTCGATCAGCACGCCCACCACCGTGGCCAGTGCCGCGCCCGACTCGAAGCCGAACAGGCTGATCGCCGCGGCCACCGCCAGTTCGAAGAAGTTGCTGGCCCCTATCAGCGCCGACGGACAAGCCACGTTGTGCGCTTCGCCCAGGCGGCGGTTCAGGCCGTAGGCCAGCGCCGCGGTGAACAGCACCTGGATCAGGATCGGCACGGCCAGCATCGCGATCACCAGCGGCTGCTGCAGGATGGCCTTGCCCTGGAACGCGAACAGCAGCACCAGCGTGGCCAGCAGCGCGCTGATCGACCACGGGCCGATCGCCGCCAGCGTGGCCTCGAGCGCCGCCGGGCCGCGTGCCAGCAAGGCCTTGCGCCACAGCTGCGCGATCACGACCGGGATCACGATGTACAGCAGCACCGAGGTGATCAGCGTGTCCCAGGGCACGACGATGGCCGACAGGCCCAGCAGCAGCGCTACCAGGGGCGCGAACGCGAACACCATGATGGCGTCGTTGAGCGCCACCTGCGACAGCGTGAACAGCGGGTGGCCGCCGGTCAGCCGGCTCCACACGAAGACCATCGCCGTGCACGGCGCCGCCGCCAGCAGGATCAGCCCGGCGACATAACTGTCAGCCTGGTCGGCCGGCAGCCAGGGCGCGAACAGGTGGCGGATGAAGATCCAGCCCAGCAGCGCCATCGAGAACGGCTTGACCGCCCAGTTGACGAACAGCGTGACGCCGATGCCGCGCCAGTGCTGACGCACCTGGTGCAGCGCGCCGAAGTCCACGCGCAGCAGCATCGGGATGATCATGACCCAGATCAGCAGGCCCACCGGCAGGTTGACACGTGCGAACTCCATCGCGCCGACGGCCTGCACCGGGCCAGGCAGGCCGCGGCCCAGCGCGATGCCGATGACGATGCACAGCAGCACCCAGACGCTCAGGTAACGTTCGAAGACACTCATCGCCGCAGCAGGCGGCGGGGCGGACGTCCGGTCGAGGGTGCTCATGGGTTCTCAGCTGCGGCCGACGGCCTCGAGTGCCGAGCGCAAGGCCGGCGGATCCAGCGAATGAAGCGGCAAGGCCAGCAGCTGCAGCATGCGGTAGCCCAGGGCCTGGCGCGTCAGCTCGAAAGCCAGGCGGCGCTGCGCGTCGTCGCCTGCGGCGCGCGACGGGTCGGCATAACCCCAATGCACGCGCACCGGCAGGCCGCCGCCGCCACCGCCGCCGAAGACCGGGCAGGTTTCGGCGGCGGCGCTGTCGCACACGGTGATGACGGCCGACAGCGGCGGTGCATCGGGCGCGCTGAAGCGATCCCAGCCCTTGCTGTGGCAGCCGGCGGTGTCGATGCCGGCAGCAGCCAGCACTTCAAGGGCCAGCGGGTTAATGCGGCCGCTGGGCGCGCTGCCGGCACTGTGCGCCCGCACGTCACGCCCCAGCCGGGCCGCCCAGTGGTTGAGCAAACACTCGGCGAGCACGCTGCGCGCCGAGTTGTGGGTGCAGAGGATGAGGACGTGGCGGGTCATGGTGTGGAAGGATTGGCGCTGCAACTCGACACGGGCAGGCTCTTTGCCCGGCGTCAGCAGCGCATGCGAGGCCCTCGCGTCGAGGTCGCTGAGGTCGCCGAGGTCGTCGAGGTCGTCGAGGTCGCGCACGGCTCGCCCTGGCAGCAATGGGCGGTGAGGTAGCCGATCAGCGCATAGACCTGTTCGATGGCGGGCCGGTAGATCAGGCTGCGCCCGTCGCGTTGCTGCGACACCAGCCCGGCATGCATCAGCTCCTTCAGGTGAAACGACAAGGTCGATGCCGGCATGCCCAGCATGGCCACCAGCGCGCCGGGCGTCGCGCCCTGCGGGCCGGCACCGATCAGCGCGCGGAAGATGCGCAGCCGCAGCGACTGCGCCAGTGCACCCAATCCGGCCAGGGCATCTTTTTCTTCCATGGTTCCAGTTTGATGGAAGTGTTGAAGCATATCAATGCGTTCCTGATGCAGGGTTGCGCCGCGTCAATGCGTACGCACGATCGGCGGCGCGGGCGCGTCGAAGCCGCCGTCGCCGGGCCGGAGGTCATGAAGGCCGATCGGGCGGGGCCTTGGCACGCGTTCAGACTGCCTGCAGGCGCACGAAGCGCTCGGTGAGCGTGGCCAACTCGCGGTAGAACGCCGTCTCGGCGCCGGCCTCGACGGCGCTGGCAAAGCGGCCGATCCACGCACCCAGGTGTTCGGCAAGAAAACGACGTCGCAGCGCCTTGGTGGTCGCCACCACGTCGAGACGGCCCGCCTGCCGCGCCTGGTTGCCGGAGAAAGTCAACAGGTACAGGAACTCCAGTTCGACCGCGACATGGTCTGGCAACTCCCGGGCGTCGTCGTCGACCTGGAACCCGCCCTGTCGATAGAGCTCGAGCACGGCCAGCGTCGAATCCTGCATCAGCTGCGTTTCGCCACTCAGCCAAAGCGAACCATAGGGCTTGGCACGTGGCAGCACCGGGCCGAGGAGAAGCCGGGTGACCGCGCCGCTGTCGGCCTCGTTTGCCTTGAGCCCAGCCTGCCCGAGCAGGTGGCGCGTGACTCACGCGGTGCACGACCTGGAGCACGGGCGTCACCAGCTTTGGCTGCGCGGCCAGCAGCAGGCGCAGCGGGATGGGCAACGACAACACCCACTGGCGCACCGGCACGACACCCGGACATGGCAGCACGACGTGCAATCCAGCCTGCGCTGGTCCGGCGACGGCGGCTCGATCCTCTTCACCTCGCCGCAGCAGGGGCGCTGCCACGCCTGGCGCCACGAGCTCGCATCGGGGCAGTTCCGCATCGCCGCACGCGGCGGCTGGGTGCAAGGGTTCGACCTTGCCGCGTCGAGCGGCGGCGAAATGCCGGTCGTGCTGACCGAAAGCGTGATGCACCCGGGGCAGGTGCACGCGGTGGGTGCAGGCCGATCGCGGCGACTCGAGTCGTTCAACGACCGGCAAGGCCATCGACCCTGAACGTCCGTCCAAGGGCGGCACCTTGTGGATCGTCGACGACGTGACCGAACGCCGCGAGTTCGAGGCCAAGCTGGCCCGCGCACGCGACGATGCCGAGGCCGCCAGCCGCGCCAAGAGCGCCTTCCTGGCCACTACCAGCCACGAACTGCGCACACCGCTGCACGGCATGCTGGGCCTGGCCGATCTGGCGCGGTCGCCCGACATCGACGAAGTCCGCCGCCGCCAGTACCTGGACCAGATCTCGGAGAGCGCACAGTCGCTGACCGGCATCATTTCCGACATCCTCGACCTGTCCAAGATCGAAGCTGGCAAGCTGCACATCGAAACCACCAGTTTCGACCTCGGCGAGCTGCTGCGCGCCGTCTGCCGCGCCTACGGCACCCTGGCCCAGGGGCGCGATCTGGCGTTGCGGTTTCAGCTCGAGCTTGGCACCGAAGGCACCGTGCGCAGCGACCCGCTGCGTGTGCGCCAGATCGGCAGCAACTACCTCAGCAACGCAGTCAAGTTCACCCAGCGCGGCCAGGTGCGCCTGGTCGCGCGGCGGCTGCAAGAGCGCGTGCGCATCGAGGTCCACGACAGCGGTGACGGCATCCCGCCCGCGATCCAGGCCACAGATATTCATCAACGCGGCGCGGCATGGTCGCGTGAACC
>JANOJJ010000187.1:0-2636 GCA_031408155.1 Rubrivivax sp. | reverse complement strand
GCACGTGCACCGCGGCCGCCCGCTTCCATCCCCGCCGCTCGAACGGGAACCGTCGTCCGAGCCAGAAGATCAACGGAATCCACAACGCGTAGCCGACCCACACCACGAGGTTGATCAGCACGAGAAACGGAAAGATCGCCGTCGTGTCGGGCTTCAGCGTCCAGCGCGACAGCCCGTAGATGGCGGCCAGCACCACCAGCAGCTCGAACTGGTGGCCGGTCAGGTCGCAAGGCTTGCCGTCCAACCGCGCGTGGCGTGCGCCGAGGTCGATCTCCAGTCGACCGAAGGCCAGCACATCGTCGGCCTGGGGTTCGGGCGCGGCACGCCGCAACAGCGCCTTGACGCGGGCCAGCAACTCGCGCGGCTCGAAGGGCTTGGGCAGATAGTCGTCGGCACCGAGCTCGAGACCGACGATGCGGTCCATCGGCTCGCCACGGGCGGTCAGCATCAGCAGTGGCAGGCGGCGCAGCCGGCTGTCGGCGCGCAGCTCGCGCGTCAGGTCCAGGCCATCACCATCGGGCAGCATCAAGTCGAGCAGCAGGGCGTCGTAGGCCGTGCTCTTGAGCTGCTCGCGCCCGCTGGCCAGCGAGCCGGCGGCATCGACTAGGTAACCGTTGCGGCGCAGATAGTCGCCGACCATGTCAGTCAGGCGGACATCGTCGTCGATCAGCAGCAGTCGGGGGTTCACGTCGGTCTCCGTCACAGGGCGGCCAAGGCCCCGCGGCGCAAGCGCCGCGGGGCCCGTGTTGGAACAGGAACTGCCGCTGTCGGCGGCTGCGTGCACACTCACTTGGTCTGGGCGCGGCGCTCCATCATCGCGCGACGTTGGCCCGCCATCTCGGCCAGCTTGGTGCGCTGTTCTGGCGTCAGCACGCGACTCACCTCGAGCATCGCCTGCATCATGCGCTTGCTGGACTGGTCATGCTGGGCCAGCATCTGCTGGCGCAGCGCCTCGGCTGCACGCGCGTCGACGGTCGGTTGGGTGAACAGTTGGCGTACCTGGTCGTGCAGGCCTCGGCCAGCGTCGCGCTGGGCCTGTCGGTCGCCAACGGCGGCGTCCATGATCTGCTTGATCTGGCTGCGCTGCTCGGCGCTGGCGTTGACGGCGTCGAGCATGCGCTCGGAGCGCAGGCCGGCCATCATGCCGCCACCCATGCCGCCTTCCATCGGCCCGCCCATCATGCCGCTGCCGTGTCGATGGCCGACGCCATCGATCGGGGCCGCGCTGGCGGTCAGCATCGCCATACCGGCCAGTGCGACGAAGACGCCGCTGCCGAGCAGGCGAAGGGCGCTGCGATTCCAACGAGATGACATGCTGTTCATGGGGTCCCCATCAAGGGTAGTTGCGATGAGGTGATGCTGGGCCGCCGAGGTGTCGAGGCTGTGCGGCCCGGTTAAATATCTGTTGATGCGGGGGAACATCGATCGTGCTGACCGGCAGCGACCGCGGCTGGTCGGCCAGGCACTGTGCGCGGCCGCGGCCGCTCAGCCGCTCAGTTGTGCTGCGCGCTCGCCTGCATGTCGGCGGCCTGCACGTCGTCACCCCGGCGCAAGGCCTTGGCCAGGGCCTTGCCTGATGGCGAGTTCAATTCGACATGCAGCTCCACTGCTGGCGGGTAGGCAGGTCCGCCCGGGCTCAGGCCCGTCATCACCACCGCGCCATAGGCGGCCAGCAGCGCCGCCTCGGCGTCGGCCGCGTCCTGGCCCTCCAGCGTCGTTGGATGAGCCAGCGGCGCAGTGTCCATCACCGAGCTGGACTGGTCCGACGCCGTCGGCGGCTGGATCCGGATCGAGGGGTCGGGCTCGCGCTCGATCAGCGCTACCGCCATCTTCGAGCGCAGCGCGGCCAGGCCCTCGTCGGACCAATTGACGACCAGGCCCTCGAACTGGTCCAGCGCACGCTTCAGAACGTCGTAGGGCACCTTGTTCAAGGCCCGAAGACCCTTCTTGCCCAGCGCGTGCTCGAAGAACGCCAGGTGACGCAGCGTGTTGCGGTTGGCAGGCACCTCATCGAGCAGCCGGGCCAGCGACTCCTGCATGCGACGCAGATCGCGCTGCTCCTGCTGGGCCTGCGGGTCGGATTGGGTCCTGCCCCTGGATTTCGACTTGGTCGCGGCCGTGGCTGCGGGCTCGTCGAGCACAAGTACAAGACCCCGACTGCCGTGGCGCAGGTGCAGGTCGGATACGAAGAAGGCACGAACGGCCTTGGCGACGAGTACGAAAGGACGGAGGATCAAAGCCATGGTGTGTCGAGGGGGCAGCTGGCAAGTGGATGCCCGTGGCCAACTGACCAGGGCCTAGCTGCTGTATCGGCCGCGCAGCGTAAGTTCTTGAGGTCGACCGAACGGCCTTTTGTGTGTCGATCAGCAACCACGCCAAATCGCCCCGTGGGGGGCTCGCCCGTCGGGTCAGGCCGTGCAAGTGCGGTTCTTGCCCGACCGCTTGGCCTCGTACAAGGCCTCGTCGGCGCGTTCGAGGGCAGCTTCCAACGGCTCGCCCGGGCGCCACTCGGTGACACCGGCTGAAAAGGTGACAAACACTTCCTTCTCATCGTGCATGAACAGCGACGCACTCAGGCTACGTTGCAGCCGGGTCAGGGCCAGCTGGGCATCGACCAAGCCGGTGCCCGGCAGCAG
>JANOJJ010000679.1:0-4412 GCA_031408155.1 Rubrivivax sp. | reverse complement strand
CTTGCCGGTCTTGTAGTCGGCCTGGCTGATGGTCGCTGCCTGTGCCATCGGCCAGGCCAGCAGCGCGGCAACGATGAGGGGAGCGTTCAGGGTGAGGGTCTTGTTCATGCGAGTCCTCGGGCGGGGCTGAATGGACGGCGGCAGTCTATTCAGTCCGACTAGCGGATGCCACCGAGGCCGCCTGTGGCGCGCGGCTCGTTGCCGTCGCCAGCCATGACCAGCCAGGCACAGATCGCAACGCCGAGCGAGGCGAGTGCGGCGATGACGGCAACGCCCAGGGCGATGAAGTTCATGGCGGATTTCCTTCAGGGCTCGTGAATCGGAAGACTCGACTGTCTGCGCGCGCGGCCCGCGTGCCCAGCAGACTGCAGCGCCCCTTGCGGTAGTCGATGTCCTACGCGGTCGGCTACCGCCCGGGCCAGGGTCGGCCTAGCGCTTCTTGCCGCGCTCGGGCGCCGGCGCCGTCACGGCCAGCGTCACCGGTGTCGCGCCGGCTGGACCCGCTGGTGCGGGCCCCTTCTTGGGCTTCTTGGATTCCTTGTTGCCGCGCTGGCCCTTGGACATCGTGATCTCCTTCGTGTGGTCACGGCGGCAATGCTGCGCGCTGCAGGCCGTCGTGCACTGTGCGCCAGCACACCAACGGCGGCGGACCAGCCGGCATGAAGAAGTGCGGACCAGCCACAAGCGCATCACGCGTCGCGGTCTGCTGGCTCCAAGATCGCGTCACGGGCCACTTTGCCCGGCAACAGCCGGTCGTACTCTTTCTTGACGACCGCGTAACACTCGCACGTGCGGCGCTCGATGCCGGGCCGGTCGAGCACGGTGATGTGGCCGCGCGCATAGCGGATGAGGCCGTGCTTCTGCAGCTTCAGCGCCGCTTCGGTCACGCCTTCGCGGCGCACGCCCAGCATGTTGGCGATCAGCTCCTGCGTCATCACCAGGTCGAGCCCGCCCAGCCGGTCCAGGCTGAGCAGCAGCCAGCGGCACAACTGCTGGTCGAGCGTATGGTGGCGGTTGCAGGCCGCGGTCTGCGCCATCTGCGAGATCAATGCCTGCGTGTAGCGCAGCAGCAGGTGCATCACCGGTATCGAGCGCGCGAACTCCTCCTTGATCGTGCAGGCGCGCAGTCGCCAGCCCTTGCCGGCGCTCTGTACCACGGCGCGGCTGGGTGTGGTCTCACCGCCCATGAAGAGCGAGATGCCGACCACGCCTTCGTTGCCCACGACCGCGATCTCGGCCGACGAACCGTCCTCCATCACGTACAGCAGCGAAACGATGGCCGTGGTCGGAAAGACCACGTGGCTGACCGTGTGCCCCGATTCGTGCAGCACCTGGCCGAGCTGCAAGTCGACCGCTTCGAGCTGCAGTTGCCAACGCTGCCATTCGGCTGTGGGCAAGGCGGCGAGCAGGTGATTGGACAGGGCGTCGGAGACGGGCTGCAAAACAGGCTGCAAAACGGGCTTCATGGCGAGCTCTGGGGGCACGCTGGGCGGTTTCGACCCAGTCCCGGTGGCAATTGATCTGCTTGCACTATAGGCTTTCCGGCGCGCTGCGATGCAGTGGCCCGCATGTTCGGCAGCGAACAGACCAGCGGCCCCGGGGCGACTAGCTTCCATCATCGTCGATGTCGTGACGCGGCAGCGACGACCATGGGATTGCTTTCGATCAGACACGGCAGAGTCGCCCGCTGCACGACGTTCGGCATGCAGCGGGCGGACCTGGCCGCGCGGGCCGCCGTGTTGACGGCCGCGACAACTTGCGCACCGCGCGGCTCATTTGCGCTACGCTCGCTGTGACGCGCTCGCGCGAAGGACGCGGCGCCTGGGTACGCAATCGAACAGACACAAGCGAGCGGTCCCGGTAGAACCGTTTCGACCCCTTCGTCGTCCCTTCACGGGCACACATGTGCCGCCTCGGACCGGCCCGCAAGGGTCGGCCCGGGCCAGAAAGTCCCATCATGAATCACGACTCAACGGCTGGACCGACCTGGAGCACGTCGTCCTATGGCGAACCCGCGCACACCAGGCCGATGGACCTGCAGTCGCTCGGCCAGCACCTGCACCTGTGCAAGGACAAGAGCAGTCGCATCTTTGCGCTGCGCTGCGGCGCCGACACGGTGCACGGCTTCGTTGCGCCGCGCCTGGTCACGACCTTGGTGCTGGTGGTCTTCGTGACCTGCGTGGGGTTGGTGATCTGGTAGTCATGTCCGCGGTGTTGTCCGCGGCCTTGTCGACCCTGCGTTCGGCGCTGCGTTCGGCAGCGCCGGCGCTGCCGACGGCAGCGGCTGCCGAACTGCGCCGCTGGGTGCCCGCGGGGCCGCCGGCCGCGTTGCGGCTGCTCGACAGCGCACGCGGCGCCCTGCAGCCGCCGATTCGTTCCGAGATCTTCGGTCCCGAGCGGCTGGCCCAGCATGGCCGCTCGCTCGGCGCCACCCATCGCGCCACCCAGGGCGGGCATGCGGCGGGCGCCTTCTTCCCGCGCCTGCGCAACAACATCGGCGTGCTGCGCCAGGCACATGCCTACCTGGCGCTGCAGGCCGGCGAGGGCGACGACATCAGCCCCGCCACCGAATGGCTGCTCGACAACTTCCACCTCATCGATGCGCAACTGGTGGAGGTGCACGAAGGGCTGCCGCGGCGCTACTTCCGCAGCCTGCCGGTGCTGCTCGATCCGCCGCTGGCCGGGCTGCCACGCATCTATGGCGTGGCCTGGGCCTTCGTGGCCCACACCGACAGCGCCTTCGACGAAGACCTGCTGGTGCAGTTCCTGCAGGCCTACCAGGACACGCGCGAACTCAAGCTGAGCGAGGTCTGGGCGCTGCCCACCACCTTGCGCGTCGTGCTGGTCGAGAACCTGCGCCGGCTGGCCGAACGCGAAGCCGCGGGCAAGGCGGCGCGCGAGCTGGCCGATCACTGTGCCGAACGCAGCCAGTCCTGGTCGGCACTGCAACTCGACACCCTGCTCGGGCGGCTGCAGCAGCGCGCAGTGGCGGGTGTCTTCCTGGCCCAGCTATGGCATCGCCTGCAAGGCCTGCCGACCGCTGCCGACGCGCCGCAGGCCGCGCCTTGCGTCGCCTGGCTCGGGCGCGTGCTGCCCGACCCGGCGGCGCTGCTGCGGCAACAGGCGGCCGACCAGACCGCCGACAACCTGAGCATGAGCAACGCCGTGGGCTCGCTGCGCGCCAACGGCGACGCCGAATGGACCGACATCATCGAGCGCACCAGCCTGCTGGTGCGCCTGAGGTTCGGCGCGCCGAGCTTCGAGGCCGAGCACCCCGACACGCGCAGCGTCACGCTGCACCAGCTCGAACGGCTGGCCCGGCGCAGCGGCCGCAGCGAGCGCGAGGTGGCGCAGGCGCTGCTCGACCTGATGCTGTCGGTGCCTGCCAGCGAGCGCGACGCTGCGGTGGCCGTGTACTGGCTCGACGGCGCGGGCCGAGACCGCCTGCTGGACGCCATCGGCTTGCACGAGCCGCTGCGCACGCGCTTGCGCGCGGCTGCGCGCTGGGCGGCATTGCCGGTCTACCTGGGCACCTTGCTGGCGGGCACCGGGCTGCTGACGCTGGGGCTGTTGCAGCGCTACGGCGTTGGCGAGTCGGCGCCGTGGACGGCGCTGGCGATCGCCTTGACGCTGCTGCCGGCGTCAGAGACGGTGGTGGCACTGATCAACCGCCTGATCAGCGAATCGGCGCGGCCGCGGCGCCTGCCGCGGCTGGCGCTGGCCGCTGGCATCCCGGCCGAGCATCGTGTGCTGGTGGTGGTGCCGGCGATGCTGACCGACCCCGCGGCGATCAGCGGCCTGCTGCGCCGGCTGCAACTGCACCACCTGGCCAATCCCGAGCCGCATGCGCAGTTCGCGCTGCTCAGCGACTGGACCGACGCCGACAGCGCCACGCTGCCCGGCGACGCGGCGCTGCTCGGGCAGGCCGAAGCCCTGGTCATCAACCTCAACGGTCTCTATCCGACCGACGGCGCCGCGCGCTTCATCGTGCTGCACCGGCAGCGCCGCTTCTCGATCTCCGAACAGCGCTGGATCGGCTGGGAGCGCAAGCGCGGCAAGCTCGAACAACTGGTGGCCGCCCTCGCCGAAGGCGCAGGCGGCGCGCATGCCTTCGTCGACCTCGGCGACGAATCGCGCATCGCCGCGGGCACGCGCTATGTCGTCACGCTCGACGGCGACACCGAGTTGCCGCCGGGCCAGTTGCGGGCCCTGGTCGGCGTGGCCGCGCACCCGCAGAACGAGCCGCGGCTGTCCGAAGACGGCCGCCGCGTCGAGGGCGGCTGGGCGATCCTGCAGCCGCGCGTCGTGATGCCCCTGCCGGCGCCCAAGGAGTTCACGCTCTTCCACTGGCTGTTCGCCGGTCAGTGCGGCATCGACCCGTACAGCGCCGCGACCTCCGAGGTCTACCAGGA
>JANOJJ010000648.1:0-2827 GCA_031408155.1 Rubrivivax sp. | reverse complement strand
TGCACTGCGGTGCCGATGCGCGTCGAGATCTCGTAGCCGACCACCACCGCGCGCAACAGCTCCAGGCCCGAGCGCCCTTCGTCTTCGGCCACCGCCAGCGCGGCGGCGATGGTCGGCACGCCGGGGTGGTAGATCGCGTCGCGAAAGATGTCGTCGAACTCGACCGCGTGCGATGCGGTGCCGTTGATCCACGCCGCGGTGGACGCGAAGGCCTGCGTCTTGAAGCCCGGCAGGCTGCAGCGGCCGTGCCCCAGCTCGCGCCAGTGCGCGCGCACGAGTTGCGTCGTCGGCGCCACGCGCGTGCCCGGATAGAGCGCAGCAAACCAGTCCACCACGGCCCGCTTGGCATGGTGAAGAACGTCTTCAGGGAGCTTGCGGCCGGCTTCGAGTTGGGCGTAGCCGGCGAGCCGGTCGACGATCGTTTCCATGTGCTTCTCCGGCGATGGGTGGGCAACCAGCTTATCGACGCGCTGGTCGCCCGCTGCGAAAAGCGGGCAATGCATCGTGCCCGATCCTTCGCAGCTCCATGCGTGCGACCGCATAGCATGAACTTCATCTTTGTCACCCACACCAACGAGGCAGACCCATGGCATCCGCTAACTCAGTAACCGTACCCGCCACGCAGATTGCGGCCGTCCAATTGACCGAGTACCTCGAACGCGTCGGCGTCGAATTGATCTTCGGCATGTGCGGTCACACGCTGGTGCAGATGCTCGACGCGCTGAGCCGCAGCCGCATTCGGTTCGTGTCCTGCCGGCACGAGCAACTCGCGGCGCACATCGCCGACGGATATGCACGGGTGAGCGGCAAGCCCGGCGTCGTGATCACCCATGTCGGCCCCGGGCTGACGAATGCGATCACCGGCATCGCCACCGCCAGCCTCGACTGCATCCCGATGGTCGTGATCACCGGCAACGTGCAGTCGTACTGCCACGGCCGCGGGCCCCATCAGGAGGTCAACCTGCACGCCGACAACGACCAGATCGAGATCTGCCGTCCGATCTGCAAGCGCGTCTACCGCGTCGGCCGCGCCGAGGACCTGCCGCGCGTGCTGGAGCGCGCGTTCCACCTGGCGCAGACCGGGCGGCCGGGCGTGGTGCTGGTCGACGTGCCGATGGACTTCTTCTCGGCCGAGTTGCCGTGCGGCGCTTTTGCGCGCGCACCGGGCCCGATGCTGGCGCCGACGATCGACGCCGCCCAGGCGCGGCAGATCGCCGCTGCGTTGGCCGGCGCCGAGCGGCCGCTGATCGTCGCCGGCGGCGGGGTGCATATCGCGCGCGCCAGCGCCGAGTTGCGCGCCCTGGCCGAAGCGCTGGAGATCCCGGTGGCCCATACGCTGATGGGCAAGGGCTGCCTGCCCGACGGGCATCCGCTGCTGCTGGGCTGTACCGGTTACTGGGGCCAGCCGGTGGCCAACGAGATGTGCCGCAACGCCGACCTGATCCTGGCCGTGGCCACCCGCCTGGGCGAGACCGACTCCAGCTCCTGGGACCCGACCTACACCTTCGACATCCCGAACACGCGGCTGATCCAGATCGACATCGACGCCAGCGAAATCGGGCGCAACTACGCTGCCGAACTCGGCGTCGTGGCCGATGCGCGCCAGGCCTTGGCGGCCATCGCAGAGGCGGCCAAGGGCCTGTCCCACGCCCCGCGCGGCGGGCTGCGCGCGAAGATCGCCGACGGCCTGGCGACCTTTGCGTCGACCTGGAGCGCACACCGGACGTCCGACGAGTTCCCGCTGCGCCCGGAGCGCGTGCTGGCCGAGGTTCGCAAGGCGCTGCCGGAGGACGGTTTCATCGTCACCGATGTCGGCTGGAACAAGAACGGCGTCGGCCAGCAGTTCGCGATCGGCGTGCCGGGCACGATGATCGCCCCCGGCGGCATGGCCACCATGGGCTTCGGCCATGCCGCGGTGCTGGGCGTGAAGTTCGCCGCACCCGGGCGCGCCGCGCTGGCGCTGATCGGCGATGGCTGCTTTTCGAGCAACATGTCGGTGCTGGCCACTGCCGTCGAGGCCGACCTGCCGGTGGTCTGGGTGGTGATGGACAACGCCAGCTACGGCGTCATCTCCGGCATCGAGAAGCGCCACCTCGGCAGCACCCACGGCTGCATGTTCGAGGCCGGCGGCGAGCCCTACTTCATCGACTACGCGGCGGTGGCCACGGCCTGCGGGGCGAGGGGCATCAAGGTCGAATCCGCCGGCCAGCTTGCCTCGGCCCTGCAGGAGGCGCTGTCCTGCGGCAAACCGACGCTGATCCAGGTGCCGGTGCAACTGGTGCCGACGCCGACGACGGGCCACTGGGACATCAATGAGATCTTCAAGAAACCCGCGGCCTGAGGCCAGGCAGGACAACACGATGGCTGAATCCGACGCCCTTCCGACCTACGGTCACTACATCGACGGAGCCGTCGTGCCCCCTGCCTCGGGCGCCACCTTCGCCACCGACGACCCCTACACCAACCGGCCCTGGGCACGCATCGCACGCGGCAACGCCGAGGACGTGGACCGTGCGGTGGCCGCCGCGCGCACGGCGCTGAAGTCCGGCGCCTGGCCGCGCTTGACCGCCACCCAGCGTGGAAAGCTGCTGCGCCGGTTGGGCGACCTGCTGGCCGAACATGCGCCGCGCCTGGCCGAGATCGAGCGCCGCGACAACGGCAAACTGGCCGCCGAGGTGACGATGCAGGTGAGATACCTCGCCGACTACGTCCACTACTACGCCGGCCTGGCCGACAAGGTGCAAAGCGACGTCATCCCGACCGACAAACCAGGGGTCTTCAGCTACACCAAGTACGAGGCCAAGGGTGTGGTGGCGATCATCACGCC
>JANOJJ010000570.1:0-3640 GCA_031408155.1 Rubrivivax sp. | reverse complement strand
CAAAAGGCGGTCGTCGGCGGCGACAAGACCAAGGCCGTCGACCTGTTCAAGAGCGCCCAGTGCGTGATCGATTCGGTCGCCGACAAGGGCATCTTCCACAAGAACAAGGCCGCTCGCCTGAAGAGCCGCCTGTCGGCCAAGGTCAAGGCCCTGGCGCTGGCTGCCTGATTCGAACAGCTCGTCGGTGCGATCGACAAGGGCCTGCTCAGCAGGCCCTTTTTCATGCCCGCTGCGGACCCGGCGATTGCCTCGAACCGTAGGCGGCGTGCCCACCGAGGACCCACCGACCTTAGAATTTCTTCCCGGCTGGCGCTGACCGATTGCGTTGCCTGCCGGCCGCTTTGTTGTTGCTGAAAGGACCGCATGAACGCCCCGGACCCGATCAAGCACTCGCCGATGCCGCACGTGATGAACACCTATGGCCGGCTGCCGATCGCGTTGTCGCATGGCCAGGGCTGCTGGGTCTGGGATACCCAGGGCCGACGCTATCTCGACGGCCTGGGCGGCATCGCCGTCAACACGCTGGGCCATAACCATGCCCGCCTGGTGCCGGCGCTGCAGGACCAGCTGACGAAGATGATCCACTGCTCCAACTACTACGAAGTGCCGCAGCAGGAGCAACTGGCCCAGCGGCTGTGCGAGATCTCGGGGCTGGACACCGCTTTCTTCTGCAGCACCGGGCTCGAGGCCAACGAAGCGGCGCTCAAGATCGCACGCAAGTTCGGTCACGACCGCGGCATCGAGCGGCCGCAGATCATCGTCTACGAAAAGGCCTTCCATGGCCGCTCGATCGCCACCTTGTCGGCCACGGGCAACCCCAAGGTGCAGGCTGGATTCGGCCCGCTGGTCGAGGGCTTCGTGCGCGTGCCTTTGAACGACCTGGCCGCCGTCGAAGCGGTCGCGCGCACGCATCCCGACGTGGTCGCCGTCTTCCTCGAGACCATCCAGGGCGAAGGCGGCATCACGGCGTCGCGCGTCGATGTGCTGCAGGGTCTGCGCGCCTTGTGCGACCGCCAGAACTGGCTGCTGATGCTCGACGAGGTGCAGTGCGGCATCGGCCGCACGGGTCGCTGGTTCGCGCACCAGTGGGCCGGCATCAAGCCCGACGTGATGCCGCTGGCCAAGGGTCTGGGCTCGGGCGTGCCGATCGGCGCGGTGGTCGCGGGAGCGCGTGCAGCCACCGTGCTTGGCCCCGGCAACCACGGCACCACCTTTGGCGGCAACCCGCTGGCCATGCGCGCCGGGGTGGAGACGCTGCGCATCATGGTCGAGGACGACCTGATGAACAACGCCGCCGAGCGCGGCGCACAACTGCGCGCGGCCTTCGACAGCCAGCTCGGAGCAGTGCCCGGAGTGAAGGAAATCCGCGGCCAGGGCCTGATGATCGGCATCGAGCTTGACCGCCCCTGCGGCGCGCTGCTGCAGCGCGCGGCCGACGCCGGGCTGATGATCAGCATCACTGCCGACAGCGTGATCCGCCTGCTGCCGCCGCTGATTATCTCGCCGTCCGAAGCCGATCAGATCGTGCAAATCCTGGTGCCGCTGGTGCAGGCGTACCTTGCGCAACCGCAGGCATGAGACCCGGGATGTCGTTGATGAAGCACTTTCTGCAGTTCAAGGACCTCCGCGCCGAGGAGTACGCCTATCTGTTCGACCGCACGCGCATCATCAAGACGCGCTTCAAGAACTACGAGCGCCACCAGCCGCTGGTCGACCGCACCCTCGCGATGATCATCGAGAAGGAGAGCACGCGCACGCGCGAGAGCTTCGAGGCCGGCATGTACCAGATGGGCGGCTCGGTGGTGCACCTGACGACCGGTGACAGCCACCTCGGCCGCGCAGAGCCGGTGGAAGACACCGCACGCGTGATCAGCCGCATGGTCGACATCGTGATGATCCGGACCCACGAACAAACCAAGCTCGAGCGCTTCGCCGCTCATTCGCGCGTGCCGGTCATCAACGGCCTGACCAACGAGTACCACCCGTGCCAGATCCTGGCCGACCTCTTCACCTACATCGAGCATCGCGGCCCACGCGGCAGCGACAGCGATACCTTGAAGTGTCTCGAGGGCAAGGTCGTGGCCTGGGTCGGTGATGGCAACAACATGGCCAACACCTGGCTGCAGGCAGCCGAGATCCTGGGCTTCAAGGTTCATCTCAGCACGCCCAGCGGCTACGAAGTCGACATGGCACTGGCCGGCATCCGCGACACCAGCTGCTTCAAGGTCTTCAGCCATCCGCTGCAGGCCTGCGAGGGCGCGCACCTGGTCACCACCGACGTCTGGACCAGCATGGGCTACGAGGCCGAGAATGACGAGCGCCGCAAGGCCTTCATCGACTGGTGCGTCGACGACGAGATGATGGCCGTGGCGCAGCCTGACGCCCTCTTCATGCATTGTCTGCCGGCGCACCGCGGCGAAGAAGTCACCGCCGAGGTGATCGATGGCGCGCAGTCGGTGGTATGGGACGAGGCCGAGAACCGGCTGCACGTGCAAAAGGCCTTGATGGAATACCTGCTGCTCGGACGCATCGGCTGAGATGGCCAACACCGCCCTGCTGCAACTGGCGCAGGACACCTGTCACGACCTGCGTGACGAAGCCGCGTTGCGCAGGGTCTACCGCAACGGGCCTGGACAATCATCGCTGGCCAAGGTCACCGACCGCATCCATCCGCTGTACCGGCCTTACATCGAAAGATCACCGTTCGCGGTGTTGGCCACGCTGGGCCCGCATGGCCTCGACACCTCACCGCGGGGTGACGCGCCCGGCTTCGTGCAAGTGGCCGACGAGCACACATTGCTGCTGCCTGACCGCCGCGGCAACCAGCGCATCGACAGCCTGCGCAACTTGCTGCACGACGCGCGCTGTGCGCTGCTGTTTCTGATTCCCGGTGTGGGCGAGGCATTGCGCGTGAACGGCCGAGCGCGCATCAGCGCCCACCCCGAGTTGCGAGCGCGCCTGGCGGTACAAGACAAGCTGCCCGACTCGGTACTCGTCATCAGTGTGGCCAGCGTCTACTTCCAGTGCGCGCGGGCGATCAGGCGATCGGGCCTGTGGGACCCGAGGGCGGCTGTCGAATCCGACCCGTTGCCGTCGCCTGGCGCCATCCTCGAGTGTCTGAGCGATCGTGCCATCGACGGCGCGGCCTATGACGCCGAACTGCAGCCGCGCCAGCAGGCGACGCTCTACTAGTACGTCGACCGTCCGCCCGAGATGTCGAACACCGCGCCGGTGGAGAAGCTGCACTCCTGGCTCGACAGCCAGGCCGCCATCGCGGCGATCTCCTCCACCTCGACAAAACGCGCCATCGGGATCTTGCTCAACATGTAGTCGATGTGCGTCTGTTGCATCTGCACGAACATGGCTGTCCTGGCCGCGGCCGGCGCAATGGCATTGACCAGCACGCCCTTGGTGGCGGTCTCCTTGGCCAGCGATTTGGTCAACGCAATCAGCCCGGCCTTGCTGGCGCTGTAGTGCGACGCGTTGGGGTTGCCTTCCTTGCCCGCCACCGACGCGATGTTGACGATGCGACCGTAACCCTGCTTGAGCATCTGCGGTGTGACGTGGCGGCACGTGAGGTAGGGGCCGATCAGGTTGACCTCGATCACCCGCCGCCAGACGGCCGGGTCGAGATCCCAGG
>JANOJJ010000562.1:0-1606 GCA_031408155.1 Rubrivivax sp. | reverse complement strand
GCCCAGCCGCCGCTTCGAGCGCCCAGATCTGGACCAGCTTCCAGTCCGGCCCGGCGGTGTCCTTGGGCTGTTCGGGGTAGACCGGCACGGCCACCTCATGCCAGCTGGCTCCGGCGTCTTCGGACGCATGCAGCTTGACCCCGAAGTGCCCCAGGTTCAGCGCCGCCAGCATGCTGCCGCCGCCAATGGACGGCGGCAGCAACATGCTGACCGGCTCTCCAAGGAAGCTGACCCGCGCGATGCGCCAGGCCAGGCCCATGCGCTGCAGTTCGAACAGACCCTTGCGCGTTGCGACCCAGGCCCGACTGTCCATCGCTCATCCTCCTGATAGTGCCTGCATGACATGCACGCGGCTGGTCGGTCGCAGTGGATCGGCCAGCGCTACCCGGTCGTCGCAACGTCGGCCGTCGACGAAGACCACGACGTTGGCCCGCACATGGCCCTGGTCGTCGAGCACGTAGCTGCGCAGGCGCGGATTGACCGCAAAGGCCGCCTCCAGCGCGTCGCGCAGCGTAGCCACGTCGGTCGACACCTCGGGTGTTTCAGTGAAGCGGCGCAGTTGGGGGGTGAACTGCACGACAGCCATCGCCCAATGATGCGTCGCGGCCCCGACCAGGGCAATCCGGGCTGACCCAGAGGCTGCGAGGCCGCCACGCCCGTAGACTGCACGGTCGCCTGAAACCGGGCCTGGCAAAGGATCCGACTTGAAACTGCAGATGGCCAAGAACTCGCTGTTCGCGATCCTGCTGCGTTCGCCCTGGTGGGTCAGCTTGCTCGTCGCGACGGTGCTGGCAGCCCTGGCCATGGCCCTGTTGCCCGAAGCCTACCGCGTGGTCGGCGCCGTGTCGGCCTTTCCCTTTGTCGTTATCAGCGCGATGGCGGCGCGCCGGCAGTGGCAACTGCCGAGCGCTGCGCGCGTGGCGCAGACGCAAGAGGCGGTGGCCACCATGGCCTGGCCGGCTTTCGCGAGCCTGCTCGAAGCCGCCTTTCGACGCGACGGCTACAGCGTGCAGCGTGGCAAGACCGCAGCGGTCGATTTCGAACTCGAACGCAAGGGCCGCAAGATGCTGGTCTGTGCCCGGCGCTGGAAGACCGCGCGCACCGGGCTCGAAGCGCTGCGCCCTCTGCAGGCGGCGCGCCAGGCCAGCGAGGCGCCTGACGCGCTGTACATTGCCCTCGGGGACCTGACGGACAACGCGCGCCCCTTTGCGGTCCAGCACCGCATCGCCATCTGGCAGGCCGCCGAACTGGCCGCGGCGCTGCGCAAGCTGCCGCTGACGCCGGCACGCTGAGCGGTCGTACCGGCTGCGACCTTCACACGTCTTCGGGCACCATCTCGATCGCCCCGCAGGGACATTCGGCCACGCACATGCCGCAGCCCTTGCAGTAGTCGAGGTTGAAGCGAAAGCGCTGGCCCGCTCCGAGCTTGATGACGGCGTTGTCCGGGCACACGCCGTAGCAGTTGTCGTGCGGTCCGACAAATCAACGTTGCCGTTGACGATTTGGCCGGTACTTTCGGCCACGTCGTTGGCGGCGGCGCCGACGCTGCCGACCACGCCGGCCAGGGCTTGCTGCATCGCCTGCATGGAGTCCAGCATCTGCCCCA
>JANOJJ010000554.1:0-3421 GCA_031408155.1 Rubrivivax sp. | reverse complement strand
CTCGATGTATAACCGGATCGCCACGTCGCGCACCTGGACCGCGCGCTCGGCGCCGACCAGGGCCACCGGCTGCTCGAAGCTGATGTTCTCGTCGTGCGCGCCGGCTTCGGCCTTGGTCGCCGGGGTGAAGATCGGCGCCGGCAGTCGGCTGGCCAGGGACAGGCCCGGCGGCAGGCTCAGGCCGCAGACGACGCCGGCGGCGCGGTATTCCTTCCAGCCCGAACCGGCCAGATGGCCGCGAACCACGGCCTCGATCGGCAACGGCTGCAGTCGTTTGACCAGCATCGAGCGGCCACGCACCTGCTCGCGCTCGTCGGCAGCGACCACGCTTTCGGGTGCCTGCCCGGTCAGGTGGTTGGGCACGATGTGTGCCAGGCGGTCGAACCAGAACAGGGCCATGCGCGTCAGCAGCGCGCCCTTGCCGGGGATGGGCTCGCCCATCACCACGTCGAAGGCCGAGATGCGATCACTGGCCACCATCAGCAGTCGGTCGTGGCCGACGGCGTAGTTCTCGCGCACCTTGCCGCGCGCGACCAGCGGCAGCGAATGCAAGCGGGATTCGTAGCGGGCGCTGGTGGTCATGGCGGGTGCAGACGGCGGGGGCCGCATTGTGCCCGCCGGCGCGGCAGTCAGCGGCGCTGCGGCCCGACTACGGGTGCGGTGTGATGTAGTCGGTCAGCGGCCCTGCATACAGCAGGCTGTCGCCGAAACGGCCGCCCAGCACGTACACACCGCCGAGCTCGAACTGGCCGTCGGACTGCACCATCACGCCGAGGTAGGTGCCGCTGGACGGGTAGTACCGGTAGACCACCGACCCGATGGTCCGCGTCGGTTGCGGGCCGGGAAAGTAATCGACGAAGGTGCGCTCGGCGAAATCGAGCAGTTGGCGTGCTGCCTCGGCCAGGGGTACGCCCAGCACCGCATCGAGCACCGCGGCCCCGATGTCGAGCATGCCGGCACCACACAGGCCGACAAGGCAATAACACTGGAGTTGATCGGTGCCGTCGGGGGCCCGGCACTGGTCCACCGGCGTCGCGTCCCCGATCCCGTTGTCAGACCCGCTGGTCGGGAACGGACGCGCACTGCGCTTGATCGTGGTGACCAGTTCGGCCGCCGTCAGTTCGGGCCGGGCCGACAGCATCAGCGCCACGCCACCGGAGACGATCGGCGCCGCGAAGCTGGTGCCCACGCTGATCTTGCTGCCATCGGTCCAGATCGAGCCAGCCGAGGCAGGGCCGCGCTCGCCGCTGTTGCTGGTGGTCAGGATGGGGTACAGACAGGAGCTGCCGATGTCGACGTTGACACAATTGCCACCCGGTGCGGCAACCGTCACCTCAGGCCCGACGTCGGAGAAACCCACCTTGCTGCCGGTGTGGCGGAGCCCGGCCACGGCGATCACGCCGGGGCAGTTGGCGGGCGTGCCCACGGCATGCCCCGTGCTGTTGCCGGCCGCGGCCACCACCACCGCGTTGTGCGGCGGTGCTGCGATCTCGGAGATCGCCGCCCGGTAGGCGTCGGAGCAGGCGCCGGTGCCACCCAGGCTGAGGTTGAGCACTCGCGCCGGCGTCGGGTTGTCGGGCAGGCCTTGCTGGTTGCTGCCGACCGCCCAGTACATGCCGGCGATGATGTCGGAGTCCCAGCCGCCGCATTTGCCCAGCACCCTTACCGGCAGGATGCGCACGCCATGCGCCGTGCCGGCCATGCCGATGCCGTTGTCGGCAATGGCGCCGATGATGCCGGACACCTGGGTGCCGTGCCACGAGCTGTTCTGGGCACCGCATTGATAGAACTGACCGCCGCTGTTGCTGTCCTCGTCGGCGCTGATCCAGTCACCGGGGTCGCTGGCGTCGGCGTCTCGGCCGTTGCCGTCGTTGGCTGTTTCCCGCTCGTCGATCATGTCGTAGCCTGGCAGGACCCGCCCAGACAGGTCCGCATGGCCGGCCAGCACGCCGGAGTCGAGCACGGCGACCACGATCGCGGGACTGCCGGTCACCCGATCCCAGGCACCTTGCGCATTGACCGCCGAGCGCAGCGTGGCGTCGGGTCGGCGCAGATACCACTGGCCGACGGCAGGCCCCTGCCCGCTGGCCGGGCCGGCGCTGAACAGCGGGTCGTTGGGCACGGCCAGCGCGCGGCGCCTGCGGTCGGGCACGGCATACGCCACATCGGGGTGCGCGGCCAGCCGAGTCGCCAAGGTGCTGCTGGCCAGGCCATTGGCGCGCACCACCATCGAGCGCCGGCCGAACAGGCGGCCGGCCAGCAGCGGCAAGCCCGCGCTCGCGGACAGGCCGTTGGCGCGGCGCTGGGCCTGTGCCGCGAGCACGTCGGGCGTTGAGCTGGCGGACAGGGCCTGTGCGCGCAGCAGTGCGGCATCGGGCTTGAACGCGACGATCACGCGGGCCGAGGTTTCGGGCGGCAGGCCCTGTTCGGCGGCCAGGCTGCTGCACACCTGGCCCGCTGTCAGGCCGACTGCCAGCAGGCAGGCAGGCATGGGGTTCATGCGGCGAGTTTAGGAGCCTGTGCTGCGCCACGCGGTGACGAAGCGCGAGCGCTGTGACAAGCAGACGCCGATCCGGCATTGCCGGCGCGCCAGCGTCGCCCCGCTGCCGGCCGCTACGGCGGCGCCTACTTCGAGATCACGCGCACCATTTCCAGCACCTTGTTCGAATAACCCCATTCGTTGTCGTACCAGGCGATGACCTTGACGAAGGTCTTGTCGAGCGCGATGCCGGCATCGGCGTCGAAGACGCTGGTGCAGGGCTCGCCGCGAAAGTCGGTGGCCACGACCTTGTCTTCGGTGTACCCCAGTACGCCCTTCATCGCGCCCAGGCTGGCGGCCTTCATGGCGGCGCAGATTTCCTCGTAGCTGGCTTCCTTGACCAGCTCGACCGTCAGGTCGACCACCGAGACGTCGGAGGTCGGCACGCGGAACGACATGCCGGTCAGCTTCTTGTTCAGTTCAGGGATCACCACGCCCACCGCCTTGGCGGCGCCGGTGGAACTGGGGATGATGTTCTCGAGGATGCCGCGGCCGCCGCGCCAGTCCTTGTTGCTCGGGCCGTCGACGGTCTTCTGGGTGGCGGTGGTGGCGTGCACGGTGGTCATCAGGCCGCGCTTGATGCCCCAGGTGTCGTTCAGCACCTTGGCCACCGGAGCCAGGCAGTTGGTGGTGCAGCTGGCGTTGCTGACGATCGCCTGCCCGGCGTAGGTCTTGTCGTTGACGCCGTAGACGAACATCGGCGTGTCGTCCTTGCTGGGGGCAGAGAAGATGACCTTCCTCGCACCCGCAGCCAGATGCTTCTGGCCGGGCGGCGCGCCGGCCGAGGTGCATACGGTGCTCGACTCCGACGGCAGCTCCTCAATTGAGCGCGTCGCGACTATCGTGAGGAGGATTCTCGACCAGCAAGCGCCGGACATGGTC
>JANOJJ010000168.1:0-12144 GCA_031408155.1 Rubrivivax sp. | reverse complement strand
ACTCGCCGTTATCGCCGACACGCAGCAGGCCGGTACCGGCTGCGTCGGAGAAGTACCACACCCCCTTCATCAGCGCCTGGTTTGTCGCCTTGGCGCCCGTCAGGGCTCGAGCAGCTGATCAGCGCCCTTGCAACCGGCGTCACCGATGCATTCGTCGACCTCGGCCGCAATTCGATGCTGGCGGCCGACGTGCGCTACGTCGTCACGCTCGACAGCGATACCGAGTTGCCGCCCGGACGGCTGCGTGAGCTGGTCGGCGTGGCCGCGCACCCGATCAACCAGCCGCAGCTGGCCGCCGACGGCGCCAGCGTGGTGGCCGGCCACGGCATCCTGCAGCCGCTCATCGTGACGCCATTGCCGACGCCGGGGGGGTACACCCACTTTCACGGCCTGTTTGCCGGTCAATGCGGGATCGACCCCTACAGCGCGGCCACCTCCGAGGTCTACCAGGACCTGTTCAGCGAGGGCAGCTTCAGCGGCAAGGGCCTGCTGCACGTGCAGGCCATGCACAGCGTGCTCGGGCAGCGCTTGCCTGAAGGGCGCGTGCTCAGCCACGACCTGCTCGAAGGATCGTTGCTGCGCTGCGCCGCAGTGAGCGACATCACGTTGATCGAGGACGCGCCCGGCCACGCCGACGTGGCGGCGTCGCGCGTGCGGCGATGGACCCGCGGCGACTGGCAGTTGCTGCCCTTCCTGCTGCAGCCGGGCCGCTGGGCGCTGCGCGCCGTCAACCGCTGGAAGATGCTCGACAACCTGCGCCGCTCGTTGGTGGCGCCGGCGTCGCTGGCGCTGCTGCTGCTGGCACTGCTCGGCCATGGCCTGGCCAGCGCCGCCGCGCTGACGCTGGTGCTGGCCGCATTCATCGCCGGCCCGCTGATGGGCGCGCTGGCGGCCTTTTCGCCCAGTCGCGACGATGTGGCCTTGCGCCACTTCTACCGCGGCGCCGGCATTGATCTGCTGCGCGCGCTCGGCGCTGGCCTGTGGCACCTGGTGCAACTGCTGCACACGGCGCGGACAGCGCTCGATGCGATCGGCCGCGCGCTCTGGCGCCAGTTCGTGAGCCGGCGCCACCTTCTGCAGTGGAGTACGGCCGAGGCCGCGCAGGCGCAGGCCGGCCGCACGCTGTCGGAGCTGCTGCGCCAGCATCGCGCCGAGCCCCTGCTGGCGCTGCTGCTGGCGGCCGGTCTGCTGGCAGCCGGCACCACCAGCCCCGGGCTGGCACTGGCGTTGTGCCTGCTGTGGGCGGCGTCGCCGCTGGCGACCTGGTGGGTCAGCCTGCCGCGCGCCGCGCGCACCCGGCAGGCGCTCGATGCAGGCGAGCGCGGCGCGCTCGAAGGCGTGGCGCGCGACTCCTGGCGATACTTCGAAACCACGGTGCATGCCGGGGACCACCACCTGCCGCCCGACAACCTGCAGACCAGCCCGCACGAGATGGTGGCGCACCGCACGTCGCCCACCAACATCGGCCTGTACCTGCTGAGCGCGGCCTGTGCGCGCGAGTTCGGTTGGATCACGAGTGCGGAGCTGGTGCGGCGGCTGCAGGCCACGCTCGACACGCTGGCCAGGCTGCAGCGCCATCGCGGCCACTTCCTGAACTGGTACGACACCCAGACCGGTGTGCCGCTGCTGCCGATGTACGTGTCGACGGTGGACAGTGGCAACCTCTGCGCGCACCTGCTGACGGTGGGCCAGGCCTGCCTGGAGCTGGCGCGTTCATCCATCGACAGCGCTGACGAAGCGCTGGCGCCGGCGCTGCGCACGCTGGCCGAGCGCTGCGAGTCGCTGGCCTGGGAAGCCGACTTCACCTTCCTGTACCACCGCAAGCGGCACCTGCTGCACATCGGTTTCCGCGTCCTCGAGCAGCAACTCGACGGCGGCCTGTACGACCTGCTGGCCTCGGAGTCGCGCCTGACCAGCCTGCTGGCCATCGCCAAGGGCGACCTGCCGGTGCGCCACTGGGGCGCGCTCGGCCGGCCGTTCTACGCCGTCGGTGCAGTGGCCGGATTGCGCTCCTGGTCGGGTTCGATGTTCGAGTACCTGATGCCCGGCCTGGTGCTGGCCGAGCCCGAGGGCAGTGCGCTGCACGGCGCCTGCCTGGCGGCACTGCGCGAGCAGATGGACTACGCCGCCGACCAGGGCGTGCCCTGGGGCATCTCGGAGTCGGCCTACGCCGGCCGCGACACAACGCTGGCCTACCAGTACTCGCCGCAGGGCGTGCCGCGGCTGGCACTGCGCCGCACGCCGCCGCACGAGTTGGTGGTGGCTCCTTACGCTACTGCGCTGGCGGCACCGCTGGCGGCGCGCCGGGCGCTGGCCAACTTCGCGGCGCTGGAGGATCTGGGCGCGCGTGGGGCCTACGGCTACATCGAGGCGCTGGACTTTTCGCCGTCGCGGCAGGTTTCCGGCGAGCTCTGCGCCCGCGTCGAGACCACCATGGCGCATCACCAGGGCATGAGCATCGTGGCCCTGGCCAACCTGCTGCTGCACGGCGTCGCGCAGCGCTGGGGCATGGCCAATGCGCACATCGAGGCGGTGTCTTCGTTGCTGCACGAACGCACGCCGCGCGAGGTCTCGGTGCTGCGCGCGCCGCCGCCGGCGCCGGACCCCGGCGGCAAGCCGCGGCGCGAGCCCGGCGTGCAACGGTTGGTGCTGCCCGGCTCCGGTGCGCTCGAACCTACGCAGGTGCTGGGCAACGGCCGTTACAGCGTGGCGCTGCGTGCCAACGGGGCGGGCTTCAGCCGGCACCTGGGCCTGGGCCTGACGCGCTGGCGCGACGACGCCCTGCGTGATGCCTACGGCAGCTTTTTCTTTCTGCGTTGGGACCAGCAGCCGCGGCCGGTGTCGATCACGCAGCATCCGGCGCCCGACCCGGCGGCGACCTACCAGAGCGTGTTCCACGCCGACCGGGTGTGCTTCAGCGCCCGCTGGTCCGGGCTGCAGGCCCACACCACGGTGTGGGTGAGCCCGGAAGACGACATCGAGTTCCGGCAGGTCGAGCTGCACAACTTGAGCGAGCGCTGGCTCGACGTCGAACTGCTGTCGTGCTTCGAGCCGACGCTGTGCGACGACCGGGCCGACGAGGCCCATCCGGCCTTCGGCAAGCTGTTCCTGCGCGCCGAATGGGTGGCCGCGTTGCGCGCCCTGCTGTTCGAACGCAAGCCCCGCCTGGCGGGCGAACCCGCGTTGCAGCTGGCGCATTTCGTTGCCGAGACCGACCCCCAGCTCGTCAGCCTGCAACTGCAGACCGACCGCCAGCGCTGGCTCGGACGCAACCGCGATGCCAGTCGGCCGCTGGCGTCGTTCGACCTCGTGCCGGCGCTGCCGCTGGCCAGCGGGCTCGACACCGGTCTTGACCCGGTGTGCGCATTGGCGCTGCGGCTGCGCATCGCGCCGCACGGCAAGGCATCTGTGACCCTGGCCACCGCGGCCGGCGAGGACAGCGCGACGCTGCACGCGGTGATCGACAAGTACCGCCAGTCCAGCCATGTGCAGCGGGCTTCGCTGATGTCGGCCACCCTGGCCGGCATCCGGCTGCGCGAGCTGCGGCTCGGCGCCGACAGCCTGGCAGCGATGCAGTCCATCAGCACCGCCTTGCTGCTGACGCTGGCGCGGCCAGCCTTCGCTGCGGCCGCACTGCCACCGGCCAGCGACCGGCGGACGCTGTGGCGCTTCGGCATCTCGGGCGACCGGCCGCTGCTGCTGGTGTCGGTCGGCATGCTGCACGGCCTGGCCCTGGTGCGCTCGCTGGCGCTGGCCTTGCGCTGGTGGGACTGGGCCGGCATCGCCTGCGACCTGGTGGTGCTCGACACCGAGCTGACCTCGTACCCGATGGCCCTGCAGCACGAGCTTCAGGCCCTGCGGCAAGCCCATTCGGCGGCGCTGCTGACGGCACCGGGCGGGGCCTGCACCGGCCTGTTCGTGTTGCGCCAGGATGAGCTGTCGGCCGACGACCGGGCCACGCTGGACCAGCTGGCGCGCCTGCGCCTTCAATGCGACGGTCGCAGCCTGGCGCAGCATGTGCAAGCCTGGCTCGAGGGCCATGAACAGGCGCAGGAGCAGCGCCTGGCTACCTCCACCACGGCCTTGCCGGTCAGGGCATTGGCAGCCGACGGCGCGGCGCTGGTCAGCGGCGAGTTCGAAGCGCGCGGTGCAGCCTTTGTCTTCGAGGTGGGCGCCCAGCGGCGCCCGGCGCGGCCGTGGATCAACGTGCTGGCCAACCCCGGCTTCGGCGCGCAGCTGTCGGAGGCCGGCGGTGGCTACACCTGGGCCCAGAACAGCCGGCTGCTGCAACTCACGGCCTGGTCCAACGACCCGGTGGCCGACCCGGCGGCCGAATGGCTGCTGTTGCAGGACCTGGACAGCCGCCAGGTGTGGAGCCTGTGCCCGTCGTCCGCTGGCGACCGCAGCCTGGGCTATCAGGTTCGGCATGGCCACGGGACCAGCCAGGTCAGCCATCGGCGCGGCGCGCTGGAGGTAGTGGCGAGTTGGTGCGTCGACATCGAACACGCCGTCAAGCAGGTCCAGGTGCGGCTGGTCAACCACGGCAACAGCGAGTTGCGGCTGCGCCTGGTGGGCGTCGCCGAATGGGCGCTGGGCGCCGGTCGGTCCGATCGGCGCTCGGTACACACGGTGCTGTTCCGCCAGCGGCTGGGCGCCGCAACCGCCGGCGACGCCGGGCCGGGCAGCAAACTCAGCGCGCTGCTGGCCACGCAGACCGAGCGCGCGGCCGGACTCGGGGGCAGCACCGCGTTCCTGGCCGTGGTCGACGACAGCGGCACGCCAGAAGACTGGACCTGCGACCGGCGCGAGCTGTTCGATGCCCGTGGCCAGGCCGTGCTGCCCGACCATTTCGGCCAGCGCAGCGGCGCCGGGCTGGACCCCTGCGCCGCGCTGTCGGTGCCGGTGCAGCTGGCGCCGGGACAGGCGCTGGAGCGCTGCTTCCTGCTCGGCCATGGAGCCACCCCCGAAGCCGCGCGCGAGCTGGCCACGCGCGCTGCGGCGGTGCCACCGTCGCAGCGGCTGGCGCAGGTGACGGCGCAGTGGGACCGCTTGCTTGGCGCGATCGAAGTGAAGACGCCCGACCCCCTGTTCGACGCCCTCGTCAACCGCTGGCTGCTGTACCAGACCGTGGCCTGTCGCCTGTGGGCCAAGGCCGGCCTGTACCAGGCCGGCGGCGCGACCGGCTTTCGTGACCAGTTGCAGGATGCGGTCGCGCTCGCCTGGGCCGCGCCGCAGCTGCTGCGCGACCAGATCGTGC
This sequence comes from Rubrivivax sp., assembly GCA_031408155.1. Taxonomy (GTDB): domain Bacteria; phylum Pseudomonadota; class Gammaproteobacteria; order Burkholderiales; family Burkholderiaceae_C; genus Rubrivivax. Next base: position 6,887 of record JANOJJ010000168.1, on the reverse strand, counting down.
TGACGGCGTCGCGCCAGTTTGCCGAAGGCGACGTGCAGCATTGGTGGCACTCGCCTGGCGGTGCCGGCGTGCGCACTCATTCGTCGGACGACCTGCTGTGGCTGCCCTACGCGTGCACGCAGTACCTGAACAGCAGCAGCGACGTCACGCTGCTCGACCAGCCGGTGCCTTTTTTGCAGGGCGCAGACATCCCGCCAGGCGCCGAAGACCTTTACCAGACACCGACCGTCGGCAGCGAGCTGGCCACGGTCTACGAACATGCAGCGCGCACACTCGACCGCAGCTTGCGCGTAGGCTTGCACGGCCTGCCGCTGATCGGCAGCGGCGACTGGAACGACGGCATGAACCGGGTCGGCCACCAGGGGCGCGGCGAGTCGGTGTGGCTGGCCTGGTTCCTGTGCGCGCTGGTACAGGACTGGGCAGCGCTGGCGCGCACGCGCGGTGACGTCGAGCGTGCCCGGCAGTGGGAGCAGGCCGCCGTCGGCTGGAAGGCGGCTCTGCAGGGCCCGGCCTGGGACGGCCAGTGGTTCAAGCGCGCCTTCTTCGACGACGGCCAGGCGCTCGGCGGGCACGACAACGCCGAGGCGCGCATCGACCTCATCGCCCAGGCCTGGGCGGTGCTGAGCGACGCCGCGCCGCGCGAGCAGCAGGCGCAGGCGATGCGCTCGGTGGACGAGCATCTGGTTGACGCCAGCGCCGGCCTGATTCGCCTGCTCGACCCGCCGCTGGTGCGCGCCGAGCCGAGTGCGGGCTACATCCAGGCCTACCCGCCGGGCGTGCGCGAAAACGGCGGCCAGTATTCACATGGTGCGATCTGGGCCTTGATGGCACGCGCCGCGCAGGCCACGCGCGCCGGCGCGACGGCAGAAGATGACCGGGTCTACCGCGACTTCACCTGGCTCAGCCCGGCGCACCGCAGCCGGCACCCGACGCAGGGCCCGGCCTACGGCCTGGAGCCCTACGTCATGGCTGGCGACATCTGCACCCAGCCGCCCTGGGTCGGCCGCGGCGGCTGGAGTTGGTACACCGGCGCTGCCGGCTGGCTGCACCGCGCGGCGATCGAAGCGATCTTCGGCCTGCGCCTGCAGGCCGGGTCGCTGCACTTCAGGCCATGCCTGCCGTCGCATTGGCCACGCGCCGACCTGACGCTGCGTCGGGACGGCTGCTCGCTGCACTTCGAGTTCGTGCGCGCTGGCCTGCCGGCGCTGCAGGAGCAGGCGCTGGCCACCGGGGCGCGGCTGCTGCAGGCCGGCGAAAGCCTGGCCTGGTCGGGCTCGAGCGGCCACCAGCGCTTTCTTGTCGCACTGCCCGAGACGCGGCCCGAGTCCATGCCTTGAGGCTCAGCGTGGAGCTAACCTCCGTTTAGGAGTTAGGCCTCACTGGCGAAAGCGGATCACGCACGCAGACCAGTTGCTTCGGTGGAACAGGGCCATTTGAGAAGACGGATAGCCTTGCAGGGCTGAGAAGGAGACCAAATGGAGAACAGGCATTGCTGTTCGCTCGACTGGTGTTCCATCGATTGTTCGAACTGGGTAGACGTAGAACTGCGAGTTGCCTTGCCTTTCCAACCACGTATTCCTTGGTATCTCGCCAGCAAGCATGGGTGACGCGGCAAGAGATCCTCCAGCCCCGAGCAGCATGGCATTTCTGTGCCCAAATGCGGAGACAAACGCTGACTGACGCGAGTCAGAAGCAAAGAGTCGGAACTGCCCTTTCACCAAGAGCAGGCCGGGGCCGCCTGCCATCACGTCGCCGGCAGACAGCCAGAGCTCGCGGCTGTTTGCTGCGCGCAGAGCCTGTAAGAGGCTAGAGTCGAGTGCGACGTGTATGCCTGGACTAGATCCGGCGTCGTTGAGACGGAGAACAAAGGGCTGGCGGGCCAGTGCAATGGTGCCGGCGACGGGGCGAACAATGACACCCCCTTGCTCGGCTTCAAGTGTGCGGCACTCAGCAGTTGGGCTGCTGTCTGAGGACTGTTGGGGTGTACTACACCCAGCCAGTGTCAAGCACAAGCAGATCAGGCTCAGAACCTTGTTTGACATGGCGGTCGTCAGCCTGTGCGGTCTAACTCAGCAGTTCAGCGTAGGCACTGCGCTCGGCGGCATAACAGGTGCAGGCCGCGGCTTCGAGCCCGCTGCGGTCGAGCACCGTCAGCTCACCGCGCCGGTAGCTGATCAAGCCGCTGCGCTGCAGCGAGCCGGCGGCAACCGTGACACCGACCCGGCGCACGCCGAGCAGGCAAGCCAGCAGTTCGTGCGTGATGTGGAACTGCGCCGCATGCGCACGGTCCTGCGTCATCAGCAGCCAGCGGGCCAGGCGCGGACCGACTTGGTGGTAGCGCTGGCAGGCGGCCGACAAGGCCAGCTCGCCCATGCGCACGTACAGGTAGCGTTGCATCACCTTGCGCAACGCGGGGCTGTGCACGAGTGCGCTGCGGAACTCCGGCGCCGCGATGCGCAAGGCCACGCCGGCGCCCTGCACCAGCGCGCGCAGCGGCGTCGTCGACACCCCCAGTGCCAGCTGCGCCCCGAGCATGCCTTCGCGCCCGATCATGCCCACGTCCAGGTTCGGGTGGCCATGCACCGGGGTGACCAGCGAGATGCAGCCTTCAAACGGAAAGTAGACGTGGTGCGTGGGCCGGTGCGGCTCGTCGATCACGGCGAACGGCGCCAGATCGACCTGCTCGCCGAGCGCGCGCAGTCGAGCGCCATCCAACGGCGGCAGCAGTCCGATCAGGTGGTTGTCGAGCTCGGGCAATCCAGCCTCCTGTGATGCGCTGGCCAGCGCGCGCAGCCTGCCGAGTCTGGCCCTGCTGCGCTGCGATCACCGTTGGCTGGCGCACATACCTCACCGGCGGCGCCGGCAGTAGGCGCAGTCCCACAGCCGATGGCGGGCTTGTCCGATGGCCGCAGCGGCGTGCCGGCGCCACAGTAGCTCGTCACTTCAGCGCGGCACGGCGCTTCAGCCCGCTGCCGGTCGCGAAGCTTCGAGGATGGAGGCTCCATGAAACACGTCGACAAATCCCGCCGCGACCGGCGCTGGATGGACGCCGCGGCCGTGCTTGGCGTGGGGCTGCTGCTGGCAGCCTGCGCGAGCACCCCGCCGCCGATGGAAGAGCTGGCTGTCGGCCGCGCCGCCGTCGAACGTGCCAACGGACCGGCCGCCGTCGAGGCGCCGGCCGAGCTGGCAATGGCGCGCGACAAGATATCCCGCGCCAATGCGGCGTATGCCGACAAGAACTACGTGCGGGCGCGCCAGCTGGCCGAACAGGCCACTGCCGACGCCACGCTGGCCGAAGCCCAGGCACGCTCCGTGCGCTCGCAAAAAGCGCTGACTGAAGTGCGCGAAGGCATCCGCCAGCTGCGCGAAGAAATGGATCGCAAATGAGCTCCCTTCTGCACACGAGCCTGGCGCCGCAGGCGCTGGAAAAGCTGTTGATCAATCGCCCCTTGATGGCCGGTGCCGTGCTGGGCAGCCTGCTGCTCGGCGCTTGCGCGTCGACCCCGGTGCCGCCGTCGGAGCTGTTGCAGGCGCGTCAGGTCGTGCACAGCGCCAACACCGACCGCGAGGTGCAGACCTACGCGCCGCTGGAGCTCAAGCAGGCCAACGACACGCTGCGGCAGGCCGACCGGCTGCTCGAAAACGGCACCGACCTCGACGAGGTGAGCAGCGCGGCCTACATCGCGCGGCGCCAGGCGCAGACCGCGGTCGCGATTGCCCAGGCCAAGGGCGCTGACGCCGCGATCGCCGGCGCTGAGCTCGAGCGCGAACGGACGCGCGCCGACATGCGCACCCGGGAGGCCGACCAGGCCCAGGTGCAGACCGGTGCCGCCCAGTCGCAGGCCCGGCGGGCGCGCGCGCAGGCGACGGCTTCGGATGAGCGCGCCAGCGGCGCCGAAATCCGTGCCGACCTGGCCGATCAACGCGCCAGCGGCGCGCTGATGCAGGTCGCCATGGCGCAGGCCGGTGCCTCCGAGGCGCAGGCCAACGCCGTCAATGCAGAGCAACGGGCCGCCGCGCTGCAACTGCTGCTGAACGACCTGCAGGCCAAGCCGACCGAGCGCGGCATGCTGGTGACCTTCGGCGACGTGCTGTTCGAGTTCAACCGTGCCGACATCAAGCCTGGCGCCCAGGCCGGGCTGGTCAAGCTGGCCGACTTCCTGCGCCAGTACCCGGGGCGCAACATCCTGATCGAAGGCCACACCGACAGCATCGGCTCGGCGGCGGCCAACGAGGCCCTGTCGCGTCGGCGCGCGAACGCGGTCGACGGCGCGCTGGTCAGCATGGGCGTGGCCGGCCCGCGCGTAGCCAGCGTCGGTTACGGCAAGGACTACCCGGTGGCTGACAACAGCACCGATACCAACCGGGCCCTGAACCGCCGCGTCGAGGTCTACATCGGTGACCCCGGCCAGACCGTACGCACGCGCCGATGAAGACCTCGCAGATGCCGTTTCTTCCCACCCCACTGACTTTCAGGAGTTCCATCATGATCACTCGCAACACACTCGCTGGCGCACTCTTGTCGGCCGCCTTTCTGGTCACCTCGGGCTGCGCCGTCACGCGCGGCCAGGAGGGCGTCGGCGCCTATGTCGACGATGTGGCGATCACGTCGGCGGTGAAGGGCCGCATGCTCGACAACAAGGACGTCGACGGCACCTCGATCCGGGTCGAAACCCTGAAGGGCACCGTGCTGCTATCAGGTTTTGCCAAGAACAGCACCGAACGCTCGACCGCCGAAGCGCTGGCCTGGAAGGTGACGGGCGTGAAGTCGGTCAAGAACGAGATCGCCGTGCGGCCTTGAGCGACCATTGACCAGGCCGTGAGCCGCGGGCGCGTTCAGCCGCGCGTGCCGCTGGCGCGCGACGGCTGCCACCACAGGTGGCCGTCACGCAGTTGGATCTCGACCTTGAGTGCACGCGCCGCATCGAGTCGGTCCCAGAACGCGGCCGCGGCGGCACCGCACAGCGGCTGCGCGCCATCTGACGGTGCCGCCTGTTCCAGCGCCTGCAGCCGTTGCGTGATGCGGGCCAGCGCCGCGGCCACCGGACCGCCGGCGATTCGGCTCATCAGCCCCGCGTGGTTGGCATCGTCGAACTTCTCGATGATGGCGCTCGCGCGGGCGCAGCGGCGCAGCCGCTCGAGCACGAAGCTCAAGGCTTCGCGGTCGGCGGTGGTGGCCCCGCAGGCGTAGTACAGCGGGGCCCGTTCCCAGGCCTGCAGCGGCCAATCGGCCAGCCGCGCATGGCGTTCGGCGCCCCACAGCAGCGCGCGCTCGCGCGGACGGAAGGCGGCCCACAGGTCGAGGTCGGTCTGTGGATTGAAGACGATCGCGCGCCAGCCAAACTCGAGGGCGAACTTCAGCGCGCCATGGCCGCCCATGCTGCCGTACCAGCAGGTGACGTCACTGGCCGCAAAGCGTGTCGCCACCCGGACGCGCAGCAGCTCGCGGATGTCGTCGAAGCTCTGGTCGCAGTACCAGTCCTTGCCCGGGCAGCGCACGAACAGCAGGTGCTGGTCGTGCAGCCGCCCCTGCAGGGCCGCCACCTCGGCATAGCTGTGATGGCTGGCGACGCAGGAAAAGACGATGGTCACGCCACTGGCGCCCGCGCATTCGAACCACAGGTACTCGGTGCCGGCGTGCCGCTGCTGCGCAGGTCGCAGCAACGTCTGCGCCGGCTGGCGCAGCGCGGCGCTGGCCCAGGGTGCGTAGCGCGGGTCGCCGGCCAGGTCCGACCACAGGGCCTGCGCCGGGTCCAGCCGCTGGCAACGCCGCGGCGGCTCGGGTTCGAGCTGGCCTTCGGTCCACAAGGTGGCGAGCTGGTAGGCCGCCAGGCGCTGCCAGGCCGGTTCGGCGCGCTGCAGCAGATCGGACCAGTAGGGTTCTTCGTCGCGCCAGTCGGCGCCGAAGGCCGGGGTCGGCGCCGGCAGCAAGTCCGCCAGCGCGGCGCGCAGGGCCGGCGTCGCACGCTGGCGTCGCGCCTGCAGCAGCGCCAGCGCCTGGCCTTCGGAGTCGCCCTGCGCGGCCTGCCAGCGCGCACTGGCGCGGTGGATGGCGGCGATGGCTTCGGGCGCCAGCGTGTCGGCGCGCAACAGGGCGCGCATCGCCGGTTCGGCGTCACCGCCTTGTTCGATCAGCGCATAGGCGGTGTCGAGCGCCTGCAAGGCCTGCAAGGTCTCGGGCCGCGCCGGTACGGCCCGACTGCCGCCGCCCAGCTGGTCGGCCAGCGCGCGCAGCCGGCGCCTGGGCGCAGGCCGCTGCAGCGCGCCCTGCAGTGCCGCCAAGGCCGTCGCCTGGGCCCAATGGTCCGGCTGCAGCCAGCGGCTTTGCAGGGCCGGCGCCAGTTGCAGCGGCAGGGCCTGTTCCTCGTCGTCGTCGAAGGCCGTGCCGTCGAGCCAGGCGCGCACCCGATCGCGGCGCAGCAGGTGCGCGTGGCCCTGGCGCAGCAATTCGGCCAGCACCGCGCAGGCCGTGGACTCGTCACTCGCCTGCAGCGCCAGTTCGAACAGCAGCGCCAGCCCTTGCGGCAGCAGGGCCGGATCGCCTTCGGCCGCCGCCAGGGCTGCGGATTGCAACGACGCGATACGCTTCGGCGCCAGCCTTGCGCTGCTGGCGTGCACGGCGCAGCGCGCGGCCAGCAGCACCAGCCCCGGCTTGTGCAAACCCGGGCCGGCCAGCGGGTCCAGGCCGTGGTGGGCCAGCAGCGCGGGCACGAAGGCGGCCTGGGCCGCTTCGCCACCGGTGCCGGTGGCCAGCGACTCGATCAGCGACACCGAATCCCAGGGCTGATGCAGCGTTGCCAGCAGGCGGGCGTGACGCCCGTCCAGGCAGGCGGCCACGGCGTCGAAGGTGTCGCGCTGCAGCCTGCGCGCGCTGCGCCACAGCGCGT
>JANOJJ010000511.1:0-3139 GCA_031408155.1 Rubrivivax sp. | reverse complement strand
ACCCCGACACCGTGGCCGCCAGCGCGCTGTGGCACATGGAGCCCACCATCGGCGCCGCGCTCAAGGCCGTCAAGGCCAAGCAGTTCAAGGCCGAGGACTACGGCAAGTACTCGACCATGAAGTTCAAGGGCTCGGAGCTGGCGCCGCTGGGCACGTTCGAGAAGAGGATTCCGGCCGACCTGGTGGCCAAGGTGAAGGCGCGCGAGCGGGAGATCGCCGACGCCAGGTTCAGCGTCAAGGTGGACGACAAGCAGCCCAAGGGATCAAGCAAGTAGACCGGCCAGCCGGCGCGGCGGCACTGCCGGCGCTCGGGGTCGGCGCGCTGGCGAGCCCTCGTTCGGCCCTGCCGCAGAATCGGTCCATGACCACCCCGCCCCTGCTGCGCCTGACGGGTATCACCAAGCGCTTCGGCACGCTGGTGGCCAACGACGGCATCTCGCTCGAGCTCGACCGCGGCGAGGTGCTGGCGCTGTTGGGCGAGAACGGCGCCGGCAAGAGCACGCTGGTATCGATCCTGTTCGGCCACTATGTCGCCGACGCCGGCAGCATCGAGGTCGACGGCCAGCCGTTGCCGCCGGGGGTTCCGAAGGCCGCGCTGGCGGCCGGCATCGGGATGGTGCACCAGCACTTCACGCTGGCCGACAACCTGTCGGTGCTGGATAACGTGATGCTCGGCACCGAGCCGCTGTGGCAGCCCTTCTCGCGCCGCCGCGAAGCACGCAAGCAACTGCTGCAGACGGCCCAGCGCTTCGGCCTCGGCGTCGACCCCGACGCACGCATCGGCGAGCTGTCGGTCGGCGAGCGACAGCGCGTCGAGATCCTCAAGGCGCTGCTGTCCTTCGGCCGCAAGCACGGCGCACGCATCCTGATCCTGGACGAGCCGACCGCGGTGCTGACGCCGCAGGAGAGCGAGTCGCTGTTCGCCACCCTTGCGCGGATGGTGGCCGCCGGGCTGGCCATCGTCTTCATCAGCCACAAGCTCGACGAGGTGCTGCGGGTGTCGCAGCGCATCGCCGTGCTGCGCGGCGGGCGGTTGGTGCGGGTGCTGCCCGCGGCCGGTGCCGACAAGGCGATGCTGGCCGAGGCGATGGTCGGCCGCCGGGTGGCGCCGGCGGTCAAGCACGGCCGCGCGCCGGGCGCGGTGGTGGCGGCGCTGCACGGCGCCCGAGTGCAGGGCGACGGGGCATGGCCGCTGCTGGCCGAGGCGGACCTCGACTTGCGCGCCGGCGAGGTGCTGGCGGTGGCCGGCGTGGCCGGCAACGGCCAGCAGACGCTGGCCGAGCTGCTGTGTGGCGAACGGGCGCTGGACGCCGGCTGGCTGACCATCGACGGCCAGCCGCTGCCTGCGCGCCCGCGCCAGTGGGTTCGCGCCGGCGTCGCCCGCATCCCCGAAGACCGCCATGCGGTGGGCGTGGTCGGCGAGCTGCCGCTGTGGGAGAACGCCTTGCTCGAACGTTATGCCTCGCCCGCCTTTGCACGCTGGGGCCTGATCGACCGCCGGCGCGCGCGCGCGCATGCCGCCGCGCTGGTGCAGCGCTTCGACGTGCGCGGCACCGAAGCGGCCGGGGTCGACACGCCCACGCGCAGCCTGTCGGGCGGCAACATGCAGAAGCTGATCCTCGGCCGGGCGCTGGCTGGCGACCCCGACAGCACGCAGGCGAGCCGGCTCATCGTCGCCAACCAGCCGACCTGGGGCCTGGACATCGGCGCCGTGGCCTATGTGCACCAGCAGTTGCTGGACGCCTGCGCCGCCGGTGCGGCGGTGCTGCTGATCAGCGAAGACCTGGACGAGATCTTCGCCCTCGCCGATCGCATCGCGGTGATGCACCACGGGCGGCTGGGTCCGGCTCGCGCGCGCGCCGACTGGACCCTGAGCGCGATCGGCCTGGCCATGGCCGGCAGCGCCGACCACGAGGTGCCGCATGCGGCTTGAGCGCCGGCAGCAGACCTCGCGCACGGCGCAGCTGGTGGCACCGCTCGCTGCGGTGCTGGTCACCCTGGCCCTGACCTCGCTGCTGGTGGCCTGGGCCGGCGCGCCGGTGGGGCAAGCCTATGCGCTGCTGATCGAGGGTGGCTTCGGTTCGCGCTTCGCGATCACCGAGACGCTGACCCGCGCCACCCCGCTGATCCTGACCGGGCTGGCAGCGGCGGTGGCCTTTCGGGCGCGGCTGTACAACATCGGCGCCGAGGGGCAGCTCTATGTCGGCGCGCTGGCCGCGGTGGCGGTGGGCGGGCTGCATGGCGGCAGCGGCTTCGACGCACCGGCCTGGCTGCTTTTCGGGCTCATGATCGGCGCCGCCATGCTCGCCGGCGCGCTGCTGCTGCTCGGCCCGGCGCTGCTGAAAAGCCGCTTCGGCGTCGACGAGGTGGTGACCACGCTGCTGCTCAATTTCATCGTCCTGCTGGGCGTGTCGGCACTGCTCGACGGTCCGATGAAGGACCCGACGGCAATGGGCTGGCCACAGAGCGTGGCGCTGCAGGACGCGCTGCACCTCGACAAGCTGGTCGAACGCGGCCGCGCGCACACCGGCCTGCTGGCCGCGCTGGCCTCGAGCGTGGCGCTGTGGGCGCTGCTGCGCTACACCACGCTGGGCTTCGAGATCCGCGCCGTCGGTGCGGGCGCGCGCGCCGCGGCCTTTGCCGGAGTGCCGGTGACGGCGGTGGGCGTGCAGGTGGCGCTGCTGTCGGGCGCGCTCGCGGGCCTGGCCGGTGCAGTCGAGGTGGCCGGGCGCACCGGCTACGTCACGCTCGACATGAGCCCGGGCTACGGGACTACCGGCGTGGTGATCGCGATGCTGGCGATGCTCGACCCGCTGGCCGTGGTCGCCGCTGCGGTCTTCGTGGCCGGCATGCTGGTGGGCGCCGACAGCATGAGCCGCGCGGTGACGGTGCCGACCTACATCGCCGACGTGATCGTGGCGATCGCGCTGATCTGCATGCTGGTGGCCACCCTGCTGACGCGCTACCGGGTGCGCCATTGAGCGAACCGCTCGAGCTGCTGCTGGCCGCGCCCTTCTGGGTCGCGGTGCTGCGCATCGCCACGCCACTGATCCTGGGCACGCTGGGCGTGCTGCTGTGCGAGCGTGCCGGCGTGCTCAACCTGGGCATCGAAGGGATCATGGTCGCCGGCGCGTTTACC
>JANOJJ010000480.1:0-4047 GCA_031408155.1 Rubrivivax sp. | reverse complement strand
GCAAGGACCAGCGTATGCAGCGCATCCAAACGCCGGGCGCCGCCAGGGGCCGGGGATGCTCTCAGGGGTTGTGTCGGTGCGCCGGCGCGCGCATCGTCACCCACTCTTCGGCCGCGGTCGGGTGCACCGCCAGCGTGGCGTCGAAGTCGGCCTTGCGGGCGCCGCATTGCATCGCGACGCCCAGCAACTGCACCATCTCGCCGGCGTCGGGGCCAAGCATGTGGCAGCCGAGCACGCGCTCGTCATCGCGGTTGACGAGCAGCTTCATGAACACCTTGTGGCCGTGGCCCGACAGCGTGGCCTTCATCGGCCGGAACTCCGCGCGATACACGTCCAGCCGCGGATGTGCCAGCAGCGCCTGCTCTTCGGTCAGGCCGACGCTGCCTAGCTCGGGGGTCGCGAACACCGCGCTCGGCACCAGCCGCGTGTCGATGCGCGTCGGCCGCCCGCCGAACACCGTGTCGGCGTAGGCATGGCCTTCACGGATCGCTGCCGGTGTCAGGTTGATCCGGTTGGTCACGTCGCCGACGGCGTGGATGTGCGCCACGCTGGTTTGCGAGAACGCATCGACCGTGATCGCACCCAGCGCGTCGTGCTCGACGCCGACATCGACCAGACCGAGCCCCTCGATGTTCGGTACGCGACCGACCGCAAACAGCACGGCATCGGTGTGCAGCATGCGTGTGTTCGAAAGCGTGACCCGGCGCCCCTTACCGAGTGACTCGAGTGACTCGATCGCCTCGATCGTGCAGCCTGTCAACACGTCGACGCCATCGGCTTGGATCTGCGCCTGCAGGCGCGAACGCAGGTCGTGGTCGAAGCCACGCAACACCTTTTCGCCGCGGTAGACCAGCGTGACCTGGGCTCCCAGCGCGTTCAGCATGCAGGCGAATTCGACCGCGATGTAGCCCCCGCCCTGGATCACCACGCGGCTCGGCAGGGTCGGCCATTCGAACAGGTCGTTCGAGTTCTGCGCCATCTCGAGGCCGGGAATTCGGCGCCCCGGCGCGGGCACCGCGCCGGTCGCGATCAGCAGCCTTGCCGCGCGCACGTGCTCGCCGCTGGAGCGCAATTGCACCGTGTGCGGGTCGACGAAGCGCGCGCTGTCGTGCAGCACCGTGACGCCGGCTTTGGCCAGGTTGGCCTCGTACACTGACTCCAGGCGCGCCACCTCGCGGTCGCGGTTGGCCTTCAGCGCAGCCCAGTCGAAGCGGGCACCCTCCACCTGCCAGCCATAGCCGGCAGCTTCTTCGAACTCCTGCGCGAATCGTGAGGCATAGACCATCAGCTTCTTCGGCACGCAGCCCCGGATCACGCAGGTTCCGCCGACACGGTGGCCCTCGGCCAGCGCGACACGAGCCCCATGTTGCGCGGCCACACGCGCAGCGCGCACGCCGCCGGAACCACCGCCAATCACGAACAGGTCGAATTCATTCATCTTCAGTCCTCGGGTCGTATCAACCAGAGTCACGCACAATCGCCAGAGCCGCTTTGTCCGACGTCCGCCGCATGCGCCTGGGGTGCCAGATCGACCGCACCACGCACACCACGAGCGCTACCGGCACGTCGTATGCGAAACGCTTGCGCTATGTTAGGTTCCACTGCATGAGGCAGCAACGAAACAGCCGCACCAGCAACGAAGCGACGACAGCCCGGCCGTCCGCCCGGCCTGCATTTCGTCCAGCGCCGACAGCGCTCCGTCGCAACCCGGTCAAGCCGATGCGGGCGTTGCCTACACTGCGCCCGCTGCCGGTCACCACCGGGCTCGAACACGAGGGGTCGCATGAAGAAGAAGTGGATGCTTGTCGGTGTCGTGTTCGTGCTCGCCGGCGCTGCGGGCGGGGCCTTGTTCAGCGGCCCGCTGTCCGCCCTGGGGGCGCTGGCCAAGGCCAGCTTCGACGGCAAGAAGGACGAGAAGAAGGATGTCACGCTCGAGTTCACCTCGCGTGAAGTGGCGCAGCCCCAGCTGGCGCGGCTGGCGTCGCGGCTCGAGTTCTCCGGCCCGATGGTGGCACCGTCCAGCGCGGTGGTGCGGGCCAAGGCCAGCGGCACCCTGCTGGCGCTGAACGTCAACGAAGGCAGTCGCGTCGCGGCCGGCCAGACCCTGGGCCGCATCGACCTGGCCGAGCAGACCAGCCGCCTGGCCGAACGCAGCGCCGGCGCCGAAAGCGCGCGTGCCACGCTGGTCCAGGCCGAACGCACGCACGCATCCAACGAACGGCTGGCGGCACAGCAGTTCATCTCTCCGATCGCGCTCGAGAACTCGCGCGCCGCAGTCGACACCGCGCGTGCCGCGGTGCAGGCGGCGCTGGCAGCGGCCGATACCACACGCATCGGGCTGCGCGACTCGGCGCTGTTGTCGCCGATCGGTGGCATCGTCGCCAAGCGTCACGTGGTGCCCGGCGAAAGACTGGCGATGGAGCAACCGGTGCTGACCATTGTCGACCTGGCGCGGCTGGAACTGGCCGGCGCGGTGGGCACGCACGAGGTCAGTCGGCTGGCGCCCGGCATGCACGTGCAGGTACAGGTCGAAGGCGTATCGCAGCCGGTCGCCGGGCGGATCGCGCGCATCGCGCCGGCGGCCGAACCGGGCACGCGCTCGATCGGGGTCACCATCGAGCTGCCCAACCCGAAGGAAATGCTGCGCGCCGGCCAGTACGCGGTGGCGCGGGTGGAACTGGCCGACGACACCGAGCGCCTGACGCTGCCGTTGGCGGCGGTGGGCAACAGTGCGGGCCAGGACCATGTCTGGATCATCGAAGCGGGCCTGCTCGCACGGCGCTCGGTCAAGCTCGGCCGCCGCGACGACCGCGAAGGCCGGGTCGAGATCGTCGAAGGCGTGCTGCCGGCGAGCCAGGTGCTGGCGGTGCGTTTCGACAACCTGCGCGAAGGCGCGAAGGCGGCCGTGGTGGCCAACAAGGCGCCGGCGGTAGCGTCCGCCGCTGCGTCGACGCCGCTGGTCAAGTGAGCTGAGGTCGCTATGTGGATAACCCGCGTTTCGATCAACAACCCGGTCTTCGCCACCATGATGATGGTGGCGCTGTGCGTGCTGGGGCTGTTCTCGCTCAACCGACTGGGCGTCGAGCAGATGCCCGACATCAGCTTTCCCGGGGCCTGGATCGAGGTCCCCTATCCCGGGGCCAGCCCCGAGGCGGTCGAGCGCGAGATCGTCAAGCCGCTCGAAGAGGCGGTCAACAGCGTGGCCGGCGTCAAGCGCATCACCTCGCGCGCCCTCGAAGGGCGGGCCCAGGCCAGCATCGAGTTCGGTGTCGACGCCGACATGGGCCGCGCCATGCAGGACGTGCGCGACCGCATCGCGGCCGTGCAGAGCAGCTTTCCGCGCGACGCCAAGGCGCCCACCGTGGCGCGCTGGAACAACGACAACTCGCAGCCGGTGGTCAACGCGGCCTTGCTGTCGAAGACGCGCAGCAGCCGCGAGCTGTCGATCCTGGGTGACCAGGTCGTGGGCAAGCGGCTGCAACGAGTCGAAGGCGTAGCCCGGGTCGAGATCAGCGGCCTGACCGTGCGCGAGGTGCGCATCGACCTTGACCCACAGCGCCTGCGCGCCTATGGCGTGACGCCGGCCGAGATCGCCAGTGCCCTGCGCGAGGCCAATGCCGACCAGCCGGTGGGCCTGCTGAGCGATCCGGTGCGCGACGCGTTGCTGCGTGTCGAGGGCCGGGTGCGCGACCCCAAGCAATTCGAAGGCCTGATCGTCGCCCGCCGCGGCAACCTGGCGCTGACCCTGGGTGACCTGGGGCAACTGGTCGAGCGCGAGAAGGAACCCGACTCGCTGGCCCGCGTCAACGGCCAGCAGGCCATCGTCTTCAACGTCTTCAAGCAGCAGGACGCCAACATCGTGGCTGCCGGCGACGCGGTCAAGAAGGCGATGGACGAGGTCCGCAAGCAGTTGCCGCCCGACGTGGACCTGCGCCTGATCTATGCGAGCAGCGACTGGGTGCGCGGCTCGCTCGACGGGCTCAAGAGAACGCTGGTCGAAGGCGCGCTGCTGACCGTGGCGATCGTCTTCCTGTTCCTGCACAGCTG
>JANOJJ010000423.1:0-10947 GCA_031408155.1 Rubrivivax sp. | reverse complement strand
TTTCGATCGAGGGCTCGCTGGCCGCTGGTCCCTGGGCGTCGACCGCAGTGGCAGCACAGGCCAGCGCGCACAGCAGCAGCGTGTACAAGCGGGGACGCAAGGCACGGCGAAGGCGAGGGCGGACAAGGTCAGTCACAGCCTGAACTCTAGGCAAGCGCGCTCCGCGGCAGGGTCCGAAATGGCGGCCCTTCGCCCCGCTGTTCCGGCGCTGGCGGCGCGCGGCGCAACCCAGAATGCTCGGCAAGCCTGCAAGGGCCGTGCGGGTGCCCTGTCAGGGCACGGCAAGGCCGGCGCAGGGGTCCGACCGGGCAGATCGCCCCGAGGAGCGACCGATGATCAACCGCCTGACCGCCGCGCTCGACTTCCAGACCCAGGCCCTGACGCTGCGGGCCGAGCGCCAGCGCCTGATCGCGAGCAACATCGCCAACGCCGACACGCCGGGCTACGTGGCGCGTGACTTCAACTTCGCGCAGGCCCTGCAGCAGGCCAGTGGCGGTGGCCGCAGCAGCTTCAAGCTGGCCGACAACGCGGCGCTGGCCGGCGCGATGACGATCGGCCGGGGCCATGCCGGCGGAGCGCGCCTGAACTATGCCGCCGCCGCGCAGACCAGCCTCGACGGCAACTCGGTCGACATGGACCGCGAGCGTGCGTCCTTCGTCGACAACGCGCTCAAGTACGAGAGCACGCTGCGCTTCATCAACGGCAGCGTGAAGACCACGCTCGACGCGATGAAGAGTCACAACCAGGGTTGAACATGACCACCCCCGATGCGGCCTGCGGCCGCCTCCCCCTCGAGGGGGCAACGCTGGCGGACCGGCGGAGCCGGATCCGCGGCGTTTGCTTGCAGGGTGTGGCGCACTGCGCCGGGTCGGCGCGAATGACCAAATGGAGCCAATGAATCATGAGCATGTTTCGGATTTTCGACGTGGCCGGCAGCGCGGTCAGCGCACAGAGCCAGCGGCTGAACGTGGTGGCCTCCAACCTGGCCAACGCCGACACCGTGGCCGGGCCCGACGGCCAGGCCTACAAGGCGCGGCAGGTGGTGTTCCAGACCGTGCTGATGGGTAGCCGCGACCAGCCCGAAGGCGCCGCCGGCGTGCGCGTGAGCACGGTGCGCGAGGACAGCACACCCGGCCGTCGGGTCCACGACTCCAAGCACCCCAGCGCCGACGCCGACGGCTACGTCACCTACAGCAACGTCAACTCGGTGGAGGAGATGGTCAACATGATCTCGGCCTCGCGCTCGTACCAGAACAGCATCGAGGTCATGAACACCGCCCGCAGCCTGCTGCAAAAGACGCTGCAGATGGGTCAGCAGTGAGACCGCGTGCCTCTGAAGGACAACCCGCATGACCACCGCCTCCACCGCCGTCGGCAACCCGTATGCCGCACTGAACCAGACCGCAGCGGCCGCCAAGGCCGACGACAAGAGCACGGCCAGTGCCGACCGCTTCCTGACCATGCTGGTCACGCAGTTGCAGAACCAGGACCCGCTCAACCCGATGGACAACGCGCAGATCACCAGTCAGATGGCGCAGATAAACGCCGTGACCGGGCTGGAGAAGGTGAACGAATCGGTCAAGGGCCTGGGCAGCCAGATCCTGCAGATGCAGGCCCTGCAGGGCGCGGCACTGGTCGGCCGCGAGGTCTCGTTCGAAGGCGACTGGCTGACCGTGCGCGATGGCGTCGGTCGCGGCGCGGTCGAACTGGCGAGCGCGGCCAGCGCGAGCAAGGTCGAGGTGCTCGATGGCGCCAGGCGCGTGGTCGGCAGCATCGATCTGGGTGCGCGCGAGGCCGGTCGCCATAACTTCGAATGGCCCGTCGGTTCGCTGCCCGCAGACGCCAGCTACACCTTTCGCGTGGCTGCCAGCCGGGCCGACACGGCGGTCAGCAGCCGCACCCTGACGATCGATCGCGTGCAGTCGGTCAGTACCGCCGGCGACAGGCTCACCCTCAGTCTGGCGCGCAGCGGCACCTTGCTGGCCAGCAACGTCGTCGCCTTCAACTGACTGTCCCTTCACCATTGAGGCGCTGCGCGCGCCGAGGATTGCATCATGAGCTTCCAACAAGGTCTTTCCGGTCTCAACGCCACGAGCAAGAACCTCGAGGTCATCGGCAACAACATCGCCAACGCCAGCACCTACGGAGCCAAGTCGTCGCGGGCCGAGTTCTCCGACTTCTACGCCGCGGCACTCAATGGCAGTGGAGGCGGCAGTGCCGGCATCGGCATCGGCGTCCGGCTGGCGACGGTGGCGCAGCAGTTCACGCAGGGCAGCATCTCGGCCACCGAGAACCCGCTCGACATCGCGATCAACGGGCGCGGCTTCTTCCAGGTCAGTGATGGCCTGAGCCCGACCAAGTACTCGCGCAACGGCCAGTTCAAGATCGACCGTGACGGCTTCATCGTCAACAACTCCGGCCTCAAGCTGCTGGGCTATACCGCCGACCAGGGCAGCGGGCAGATTCAGCCGGGCCTGGCAGTCCCGATCCAACTGCCCACCGGGGGCATCGCACCGCAGGCCACCCAGGCCATCGGCATGCAGTTCAACCTGGACTCGACCAAGTCGGTCACGCTGCCGGCGGCTGCACCCAACATCAACTTCGACGACGCCCAGACCTACAACAACGCCACCTCGGTGACGGTGTACGACGGCAAAGGTCAACCGGTGGCCATGACCTATTACTTCCAGCGTGCCAGCGGCGCCAGCGTGGGCGACCCTACGGCCACCGACCAGTGGAACGTGTACATCACCGCCAACGGCATCACCGTAGGGGGAAGCGCAGCCGCGCCCGACGCGGTGACCACCATCACCTTCAACGCCGACGGCTCCCTGCCCACGGCCGCCCCGCCGGGCACGGTCAACGTCGACACCGGTGAAATCGAAATGACGCTGCCCGATATCCAGGGCGGCGCGATCGACGACGGCGACAACAACCCGAACAACAACATCCTGCCGCTGCCACTGACCGGTATGGTGTTGACGCTGAACGTGACGCAGTTCGCCTCGCCGTTCGGTGTGACCGACCTCGCGCAGGACGGCTTCTCGGCTGGCCAGCTGGTGTCGATCGGCTTCGAGGACAACGGCATCGTGACCGCGCGCTACTCGAACGGCCAGACCAAGTCGGCCGGTCAGATCGAAGTTGCCAATTTCCGCAACCTGCAGGGTCTGCAGCCGCTGGGTGAAAACATGTGGGCCCACACCTTCGCGTCGGGCGACCCGGTGACCGGGGTGCCCGGTGAAGGCAACCTGGGCGTGCTGCAGGCGGGCGCGCTGGAAGAGGCGAACATCGACCTCACCGCCGAGCTGGTGAACATGATCACCGCACAGCGCGCCTACCAGGCCAACGCGCAGACCATCAAGACGCAGGACCAGGTGCTGCAGACGCTGGTCAACCTGCGCTGACCCACCGCAGCACGGAGGCCTGAGTCATGGACCGTCTGATCTACCTGTCGATGTCGGGCGCCAAGGCGACGCTGCAGCGGCAGGACGTGCTGGCCAACAACCTGGCCAATGCCTCGACCAACGGCTTTCGGGCCGAGCTGGCAGCCTTCCGCGCCGTGCCCATCCGCGGCGATGGCGCCAGCACCCGGGCCTTCGCGCTCGAGTCGACGATCGGCCACGACGACCGCAGCGGGCCGGTGCAGACCACCGGGCGCGACCTCGACCTGGCGCTGCAGGGTAAGGCCTGGCTGGCGGTACAGGGCGTCGACGGCACCGAGGGCTACACGCGTGCCGGGGCGCTGGAAGTCAATGCCGAGGGCCAGCTCGTCACCGTCGGCGGCCGCACCGTGCTTGGCGATGGCGGCCCGATCACGCTGCCGGCCGCAGCCCGGGTCGAGGTCGCGGCCGACGGCATGCTCAGCGCCACGGTGGGCAACGGCCGTCCGCAGCCGGTGGGCCGGCTCAAGCTGGTGACGCCCGAAGCCGCGCTCAAGCGCGGCGAGGACGGCCTGTTTCGCGCCGCCGACGGCAACGAGCTGCAGGCCGATCCCACGGCCCGCGTGCTCGGCGGCTCGCTCGAAGGCTCAAACGTGAGTCCGGTCGAGACCATGGTGGCGATGATCACCGCCGCGCGCCAGTTCGAGCAGCAGATGAAGAGCCTGCAAAGCGCCGAGCAGCGCGAACAGGCCGCTGCTCGCCTGCTCGCGCCGATTTAGCGCGAGCAGCGCGCAGGCGAGCAGGGCGCCCACGGGCGCCCGTTGCGTTTTGGGCGGCAAAGACGGCGCTTATCCGGCGCTCGGCGGAGTCAAGGCAGCGCGAAGATCGACGCCAGACTTACGGAGGTCCCGCCATGATCCGATCCCTGTGGATCGCCAAGACCGGCATGGAAGGCCAGCAGACCAAGCTGGACACCATCGCGAACAACCTCGCCAACGTCGGCACCAACGGCTTCAAGCGTGGTGGTGTGGTGTTCGAGGACCTGATGTACCAGAACCTGCGCCAGACCGGTGCCGCCAGCTCCGACCAGAGCGTGCTGCCGACCGGGCTGCAGGTCGGCCTGGGCACCCGGGTGGCCGCGACCACGCGCAACTTCAGCCAGGGCACGCTGCAACAGAGCAGCAGCGACTTCGACCTCGCGATCAAGGGCAAAGGCTTCTTCCAGGTCACGCTGCCCGACGGCAGCACCGGCTATTCGCGCGACGGGTCGTTTCAGGTCGACGCCAACGGCCAGATGGTCACGGCCGCCGGTTTTGCGCTGCAGCCCGGCATCACCATCCCGGCCAATGCGCAGAAGGTCACCATCGCGCAGGACGGCACGGTCAACGTCAGCGTGCCCAACCAGGCGGCGCCGCAGGCGGTGGGCCAGATCACGCTGGCCAACTTCATCAACCCGGCCGGCCTGGAGCCGCGCGGGCAGAACCTGTACGCCGAGAGTGCGTCGTCGGGCGCGCCGCAGGCCGCCGCTGCGGGCAGCAACGGCCTGGGCACGCTGCATCAGGGCGCGGTCGAGGGCAGCAACGTCAACGTGGTCGAAGAGCTGGTTTCGATGATCGCCACCCAGCGCGCCTACGAGCTCAACTCGAAGGCAATCCAGACCTCGGACCAGATGCTGCAGAAGCTGGCCCAGTTGTGAAGGCCGGACTCGCCGTGTCGCGCACGATCCGATTCGTCTTGCTGTTGTTGCTGCTGCCCCTGGCCGGCTGCCTGGCGTCGGTGTCGAACTACCTGTACCCGCGTGTCGAGATGGGCCAGACCAAGCCCCCGCCGATGGCTGCGCCGGCTGCGCCGGTGGCCCTGGCGCCGACGGCCAGCGGCTCGATCTTCAACGCGGCGACCTACCGGCCCCTGTTCGAGG
Organism: Rubrivivax sp.; assembly: GCA_031408155.1. GTDB lineage: Bacteria > Pseudomonadota > Gammaproteobacteria > Burkholderiales > Burkholderiaceae_C > Rubrivivax. The sequence continues at coordinate 5,649 of JANOJJ010000423.1, read as the reverse complement.
ACCACCGTGCGCGGCTGGTCGGCGATACGCTGACGGTGCAGATCGTCGAGAAGGTGTCGGCCAGCGTCAAGTCGACCAGTTCGGTCGACAAGAGCGGCAGTGTCGAGGCCGGCATCACCGCCTTCCCCGGCGTCAAGAGCCTGGCCCGGGCCGGTGCGGCGGGCACCGGTGCCAATGCCTTCGAAGGCAAGGGTGCCACCGAGAGCAGCAACGACTTCACCGGCAGCATCACCGTCGTCGTGCGCGAGGTGCTGCCCAACGGCCACCTGCTGGTGGCTGGCGAGAAGCAGATCGGCGTCAACAACAGCGTCGACATGCTGCGCTTTTCGGGCCAGCTCGACCCTCGCACGATCCAGGCCGGCAATTCCGTGCAGAGCACCCAGATCGCCAACGTTCGACTCGAGCAGCGAGGGCGTGGCGCCCAGGCCGACGCGCAGGTGATGGGCTGGCTCGGCCGGGTGTTCCTGAGCGTGTTGCCGATCTGAGGCCGCCATGACCCGCCTCGCCGAACGAGTCCCCGAACCGCTGTTGCGCTTGCTGGTCACGCTCGCGTTCGCCATCGCCAGTGCCGCCGTGTGGTGGCCGGTGCCGGCCGACGCTGCGCAGGCACGCGTGAAGGAACTGGCCAGCGTGCAAGGCGTGCGCAGCAACCCCTTGCAGGGGCTGGGCCTGGTGATCGGCCTGGACGGCACCGGCGACCAGACCACGCAGGCGCCGTTCACGGCCCAAAGCCTGACCGCGATGCTGCAACAGATGGGCGTGACGCTGCCGCCGGGTGCTTCGGTGCAGTCGAAGAACATCGCCGCGGTGATGGTCACCGCGCAGCTGCCGGCCTTCGCGCAGCCGGGGCAACCGATCGACGTTGCCGTGGCCTCGATCGGCAACGCCAAGAGCCTGCGCGGCGGCACGCTGATCGCCACTCCACTCAAGGGCGCCGACGGCCAGATCTACGCGCTGGCGCAGGGCAACCTGATCGTCGGCGGCGCCGGCGCTTCGGCCGGTGGCTCCAAGGTGCAGATCAACCACCTGGCGGCCGGGCGCATCCCGGAAGGGGCGACGGTCGAACGCTCGGTGCCGACGCCGCTGAACCAGGGCGAAACGATCCGGCTCGACATCAACAGCAGCGACTTCGCCACTGCGCGCGCGGTCGCGCGGGCCATCAACCACGCCAAGGGCGAGGGCACGGCGCATGCGCTCGACGGCCGTGTGGTGCGCGTCAAGGTGCCGGCCGACAGTGACGCCCGCGTCGGTTTCCTGGCCGACATCGAGAACCTGGCGGTCGAACTCGAGCGGCGCGCCGCGCGCATCGTGCTCAACGCGCGCACCGGCTCGGTGGTGCTGAACGACGCCGTCACGCTCGGCCCCTGCGCGGTGGCGCACGGCAGCCTGTCGGTGACCATCAGCTCGACCCCCGCGGTCAGCCAGCCCAACCCGCTGTCGCAAGGACAGACGGTGTCGACCGAGAAGACCGACATCGCGATCACGCAGCAGGGCGGGGCACTGGTGCAACTGCCCGCCGGCGCCAAGCTGGCCGACGTGGTGAAGGCGCTCAACGCGCTCGGCGCCACGCCGCAGGATCTGCTGGCGATCCTGCAGGCGATGAAGAGCGCCGGTGCGCTGAATGCCGAAATTGAAGTCATCTGATTCGTTTACCGCCATGGCGCTCGCTCCCAGCAACACCCTCGGCTTCGACTCCCGCTCGCTCGACGCGCTGCGCAGCAGCGCGGTGCGCGACCCGAAGGCGGCGCTGCGCGAAGCCGCGAAACAGTTCGAGTCTCTGTTCATGCAGGAGCTGTTGAAGAGCATGCGCTCGACCACGCTGGCCAGCGGCATGCTCGACAACGAGGGCAGCAAGCTCGGCACCGAGATGCTCGACACGCAGTTGTCGGGCCAGCTCTCGGGCATGAAGGGCGGGCTGTCCGAGGCCATCATGCGCCAGCTCGAACGGCAGATGGGCCTGAGCCCGGGCCCGATCCCGCAGGCCGGTGCGCGCAGCAGTGCCAACGCCACGCCGCAGCCGCTGGACCGGCTGGACAAACCGGTCAAGATCCCCGAGCAGGGTGCTGCCGGTTTCGTGCAGCAGCACAGCGACGCCGCAGCCAGGGCCGAGGTCGCCACCGGTATCCCGGCGGCCTTCATGGTGGCGCAGGCGGCGCACGAGACGGGCTGGGGCCGCAAGGAGATCCGCCATGCCGACGGCAGCCCGGCGCACAACCTGTTCGGCATCAAGGCCGGCGCCAACTGGACCGGCCCGGTGGCCGAGGTCACGACCACCGAATACGTCGGCGGCGTGGCGCGCAAGGGGTCGGCCAGGTTTCGCGCCTACAGCAGTTATGCCGAGTCGTTTGCCGACTACGCCAGGCTGATGAAGAACAGCCCGCGCTACGCCCAGGTGGTGGCGCGCGGCAGCAGCGCCAGTGGCTTCGCGCAGGGCCTGCAGAAGGCCGGTTATGCGACCGATCCGGCCTATGCCGACAAGTTGACCCGCGTGATCAATACGACCTTGCGTTTGCAGCGGTCGCTGGGTTGAGAGGACCTCAGTCATGGGCACCGCACTGCTGTCGATCGGCGTTCGCGCGATGGCGGCCAGCTACGCGCAGATGCAGACCACCAGCCACAACATCGCCAACGCCGGTGTCGCTGGGTTTTCCCGACAGGACACCATCCTGGCCACGGCGCAAGGGCAGTTCACCGGCGTCGGCTTCTTCGGGCGCGGCGTCGACGTGGTCACGGTCGTGCGTGCGCAGGACGCCTTCCTGACGCGCGAAGCGGCCAGTTCCAGGGCGCTGGCCTCGATGGACGCGACCCGGCGTGACCGGCTGCAGCAGCTCGAGCTGGTTTTTCGCAGCGGCGAGCAGGGCATCGGGCACTCGATCTCGCAGCTCTTCGCGTCGCTGTCCGACCTGGGCAACCGGCCGGCCGACGGGGCCACGCGTGAAGTGGTACTGGCACGCGCGCAGGACCTGGCGCTGCGCTTCAACGAGGCCGGCGAACAACTGTCGCTGCTGCAACGCTCGATCACGCAGGAGCTCAGCGCGTCGGCCTCGGCGGTCAATAGCCTGGCAGCCAGCATCGCCAAGGTCAACAACGAAATCTCGGCCGCCACCGGCCTGGGTCAGCAGCCCAACGACTTGCTCGACCGGCGCGACCGTTTGATCTCGCAGCTCAGCGAACATGTGCAGGTCAGCACCCTTGGCGCCGACGACGGTACGGTCGCGGTGTTCATGGGCGGTGGCCAGCGTCTGGTGCTGGGCAATGTGGCCGAGCGGCTGCAGCTGACGCCCGACCTGTTCGACGGCGCTCGTGCGGGCATCGCCATCAGCGAGGGTGCATCGATCCGCCCGTTGACCTCCGACGCCCTGGGCGGTGGCATCCTGGCGGGTCTGCTGCAGTTCCAGGACCAGGACCTGTCGGCGGCACAGGTCACGCTCGGCCAGCTCAGCCGTGCCGTCGCCGACGCGATCAACGACCAGCAGCAACTCGGGCTCAATCTGCAGCCGCCGGCCGGCAGCGTCGCCTCGCGAGCGCTGTTCGGCTTTGCCGAGAGCACGCTGGAAAAGGTGCTGCCGGCCAGCAGCAACGCGCGCGATGCGGGCGGACTGCTGACCAGCAACGTATCGATCGAGGTCGTCGACCCGAGCCAGCTCAAGGCCACCGAATACGAACTGCGCGCCGACCCCGCCAACCCCGGCGGCTGGCTGCTGCGCCGCGTGCCCGACGACGGCGCTGCGCCGCAGTCGGTGGCCGATGGCAGCGTGGTCGACGGATTCATGCTGCACTTCAACGCCGGCCCGGTCGCCACTGACCGTTTCCTGCTGCAGCCAGTGACTCGTGCGGCCAGTGGCCTGCAGCGCTTGCTGAGCAATCCGCTGGACCTGGCTGCGGCCTCGCCTTTCGTCGCCAGCACCGCCCTGACCAACAGCGGTACGGCCGCGGTCAGCGCACTGCGCATGGTCAGCCCACCGACCGAGCCGCAGGGCGGCGCCAGCATCACCTTCACCGGACCCGACGCGGGGGATCCGCGCCGCATGTCGTACGACTGGGAACTGCGCGACGCCGGCGGCGCCGTGGTCGGCGCCGGCAGCGGCACCTGGACCCCGGGCAAGCCGGTGCCGTCGCTGCCCGACAGCGACATCAACGGGTTCGAACTCGAAATCGCCGGCGTACCGGCCGTTGGCGACGTGATCAGCCTGGCGCGCACCCTGTACCCGGCCACCAACAACGGCAACGCCCTGTCGCTCAACCGTCTGGGGTCGCTGCAGCTGGTAGGCCTGACTGAACTGCCCGATGGCAGCACCACCGGCGGCTTGAGCTTCAACGAAAGCTTCGTCGCCGCGCTGGCCGACGTCGGTGTGCGCACCCAGGGCGCCGGCGCCAGTGCCTCGATCTCGGGCGCGCGTGCCGCGCAGTCCGAGTCGGCACGCGCCGACAAGTCTGGCGTCAACCTCGACGAGGAGGCGGCGCGGCTGATCCAGTATCAGCAGAGCTACCAGGCTGCAGCCAAGGTGCTGCAGGTCGCGCAACAGATCTTCAGCGACCTGCTCGACATCGCCGGCTGACTTCACACGCCCTGACCGGGAGCATCTCGATGCGACTCTCCACCTTCAATGCCTATGAACACGTGATCGGCAACTTGCAGGGGCGCCAGCGCGCCTTGCAGGAAAGCCAGCAACAGCTGACCAGCGGCAAACGGGTGGCCAAGCCCAGCGACGACCCGGTCGCGGCCGCGCGCGCCGAGCGTTCGCTGGACGCGATGACCCGGGCCGAAGCCCACCAGCGCGCGCTCGAAGCGTCGCGCACGGTGACCGAGCAGACCGAAAGCGCCGTTGGTGACGCCGCGGAGCTCATTCAACGTGCGCGCGAGGCCGTGATGGGCGCCGGCAACCCGACCTACACCGATGGTGAACGGGCGATCCTGGTGCAAAGCCTGCGTGGCCTGCGCACCCAACTGCTGGCGGTGGCCAACCGCGGTGACGGCACCGGCTCGTACCTGTTCGGCGGCCAGGGGGCGTCGGCGCCGCCCTTCGTCGAAGCGAACGATCCGACGGCGCCCAGCGGCAGGCGGGTGATCTACCAGGGTTCGGCTGGCGACACGCGGGTCGCCTCGAGTGAGTTCCTGTCGACCTCGCTTGACGGTGACCAGGCCTGGCTGAAAGCGCCGGCGGCCGTCAGCGGCGACCCGCCGCTATCGCTGTTCGACCTGCTCGATCGCACGATCGTCGAGCTGTCGGCAAGCGCAGTCACCGACCCGCAGGTGGCGCTCAGCGTGCGCGCGGGCCTGCGTGACATCGACGCCTTCAGCGATCACTTGCTGGCGCTGCGTGCGCGCAGCGGCGAAGCGCTCAACCGCATGGACTCGGTGGCCTTGCGCATCGCCGATACCCGGCTCGCAGCGCAAACCGAGCGCTCGACCGCCGAGGACCTGGACATGGTGCAGGCGATCTCGGAGTTCCAGAACCGGCAAACCGGCTACGATGCCGCTTTGAAGGCCTATTCGCTCGTGCAGCGCATGTCGCTGTTCAACTACATCGGAGGCTAAGAGCGCAGCTCCACCGGGTTCGCCGGATCACTGATGTCATACAGCCGGAGATAGCCCCAGCCGTTGAAGACCGCGGTGGCGCTGGCCGTCACCGGGGGAGTGCCCGCGAT
>JANOJJ010000418.1:0-5162 GCA_031408155.1 Rubrivivax sp. | reverse complement strand
GGAAGTCAACCAGTTCCTTGACCTCTTCCTTGGCTTCGTCGCAACCAGCGACGTCAGCGAAGGTGGTGGTGTTGTTGGCCTCATCGAGCATGCGTGCCTTGCTCTTGCCGAAGCTGAACGCGCCGCCCTTGCCACCGCCCTGCATCTGGCGCATGAAGTAGATCCACACGCCGATCAGCAACAGCATCGGACCCCAGCTGACGAGGATGCTCATCAGCAGCGAAGGCTCTTCACGCGGCTTGACGTCGAACTTGACGCCGTTGTTGATCAGGTCGCCGACCAGGCCGCGATCAAGGTAGGTGGCGCTGCTGCGCAGGCGCTTGTCGTCATTGGTCATGGCGACGATCTCGGTGCCGCCGCCGGGGTTTTCTTGCAGCGTGACCGACTTGATGCGCTTGGCGCGCACTTCTTCCAGGAAATCGGAGTACCCGATCTGATTGCCCTGGGCCACTCCGCGGTCGAACTGCTTGAACACGGTGAACAGCACGAGTGCAATCACCAGCCAGACAGCGACCTTGGAAAACCATTGATTGTTCACTGCGACTCCTCGGGTCGCGCCGCGCGCAGGGGTAGATGCCGAATGCTCCACCCGAACTGCGTCGCTCGCACGAACCCCGTCGATATGGGACTGATTCTATTTCAGTCAAGGGTGGCAAGCCCCCGAATCACGGGCATTTCCCATCGGTTTACCTGCCATGACAAAGACCTGGAACCGCAGCCGAGACCGGCGGCAGACCATGCCCTGCGCTTGATTCAAACGCCACCGGCGGCCGCCGCCCTGGTGCCGGCGCCGGCGCCAGATGCAGACTTCAGACCGATCCCGACGAGAAAGGTTTCCGACGAGCGGTCGCGCGAAGCCTTGGGCTTGTGCGGCTTGACGACTCGAAACACACGCTTGAAGCGCTCGACCAGCTGGCTGTAGCCGCTGCCATGGAACACCTTGGCCACCAGCACGCCTTCGGGGCGCAGGTGGCGGGCGGAAAATTCGACCGCCAGCTCGACCAGATCGGCCATGCGGGCGGCGTCGGCCGACTCGATGCCCGACAGGTTGGGCGCCATGTCCGACACCACCACGTCCACCGCTCGCCCGCCCAAGGCGCGTTCGAGCTGGTGCATGACCGACTCGTCGCGCAAGTCCCCCTGCAGGAACCGCACGCCTTCGATCGGTTCCATCGGCAGCACATCGAGCGCCAGCAGCGTGCCGTCGAGCTCGCCGGCAGCGGCGCCGCCGCTACCGGCCACCTTGGGCGCGAACCGCCGCCGCAGGTACTGGCTCCAGGCCCCCGGCGCGGCGCCCAGGTCGACCACCAGCTGCCCGGGGCGAAGCAATCGGTGTACTTCGTCGATCTCCTTGAGCTTGTAGGCCGCCCGTGCGCGGTAGCCCTCGGCTTGCGCCATGCGCACATAGGGATCGGTCATGTGGTCGTGCAGCCAAGCCTTGTTGACCTTCTTGCTTCGGGTCTTGATCTTCATCGCAGGCGATAATACGGGCATGCCTGCAATCGCTCTGACTGCCGCCGAACGCAAGGACAAGCGCGGCCAGGCCCATCACCTCGACCCGGTGGTGATGATCGGCGCCGACGGCCTGACGCTGGCAGTCGAACGCGAGGTCGATGGTGCGCTCAAGGCCCATGGCCTGATCAAGGTGCGCATGTTCAGTGACGAGCGCAGCCAGCGTGAGGCAGCGCTGGCTGTGCTGGCCGACAAGCTTGGTGCCGCGCCGGTGCAACACATCGGCAAGTTGCTGGTACTGTGGCGCCCGCCAGTCGAGAAGGAAGCGCCAGAGCGCGACACCCGAAAGCCAGGCCCGCGTGTGGTCAAGGTCGTCAAACCCAGCAAGAACCCGGCACGCGCGCCGGTGTCAAGCAAGATAAGGGTGCTCGGCAATGAGCGTGTCTCGTCCGGCGGCCTGATCAAGCGCGCCCGCTCGGGCCAGCGCTCGGCCAAGAAGAAGTCGCACACCTGAGCGGTCGGCTTGACAACCGTCTTGCGTGCGGGTTCGGACGCTGCTGGTGTAATGACGGCACCCCGATCACGAGCGCAGCGCGACCTGGCCTGGGAACCAGCGCTGCGCGCGCGCCGCCGCGAGGCGGCGGACTGGGACCAGTACATGGCCATCGCCAGCGAGGTGGTCGGCCGTTTCCACGGCCAGTTCCGGCTCGAACGCTTCGACTACGAACATCCGGTCTCGCTGCAGCCACTGGCGCCGCGCCACCTGCGCCGGCCCTACACGGTCAGCGTGGCCTATGCCGACTGGGGTCCGGTCGACGCGCCTCTGATGCTGTGTTGCGGCGGCGTGACCAACGTGGCCATGCGCTTCAACTACCTGGCGGCCGATCTCGCCGACCGCTTTCGCGTCATCTGCATGGACTGGCTGGGCCGCGGCCGCTCGAGCTGGCTGGCCGACGAAGGAGACTATTCGCTCGGCACCTACGTCGAGCAGTTGCGCCAGATGGTGCTTCACCTGGGCGGGCGGCCGGTCACCTTGCTCGGCTCGTCGATGGGTGGCAGCGCGGCGATCGAACTGATCGCGCGTGAGCCGAACCTGGTGCAGCGCTTGATCCTCAATGACGTCGGGCCGCACATCCCCGCACGCCGCCGCCAACGCCGCGCCAACGTGATCGCACGTCACTACGTCTTCAAGACCCCAGCCGAACTGCTGCGCAAGGTCGGTGCGTCGCAAAAGAACGACGGCCCGCTGGCCGACGACATCCGCTTCAACCTCGGCTTCCACCAGACGCGCTGGTCAGACGACGAGGGCGGGCGCGTCTATCGCCACGACGTGCGCGCTCTGCAGGCCTACCGTCGCGACGCGCAACGCAGTCTGCAGCAATGGTCGGCGTGGCGCCAGGTGCAGTGCCCGTTGCTGCTGATCCACGGCCTGCAGTCCGATGCCTTGTTGCCGTCCACCATCGATCGCATGCAGCGCGGCAAGCCGATCGCGGTGATGCATGTGCCCGATACCGGCCACACGCCGCTGCTGGCCGACCGCAACCAGACCTGGTTCATCCGCGAATGGCTGCTCGGCTCGCATCGTGCCCAAGGGCACTGGACCGTGTTGCACGCCTTGCCACGCAAGCCCTACCCTGGCCATCCCGTTCGCTATGCCCCGCCCGACGCGCTGACGGCCTGAGCTTGGTCTGCCGTCAGCAGGCACAGCGGCAGCAGCGATTATCGGGCTGCCGATGCGCGCCAGGCCAGCGACGCGACCAGCAGCAGCTTGAGGCCGAAAAGGCTCACGCTGACCAGGTGCAACTGACCGAAGCTGAGCAGGGTCTGCCCGGCCCGCGCCGCCGGCAGCAGCGGCTGCAGCGCGAAGTAACCACCGAACGTGCACAGCAGCGTGCCACCCAGCAGGAGCATCTCGGTGCTGAAGACGGAGCCTTTGCCGGCTTGCGCGGCACGGCGCGCGCGACCGCGCTCGAGCAACCACAACAGCAGCGCCAAAGCCACGCTGGTCCAGGCCTCGTGCATGAAGATGCGGCCGTTGACGCGGCCGGCGTCAACCACAGCCAGCACGGCAAACGACGCCGGTGCGGCAATCAAGGCCACGCAGGCGAGCAGGCCGAACCAGGCCGCGGGCAACAACAACCGCAGGCGCTCGGCCACTGCAGCGCCCGCGCTCAGACGTAACGCACGGCGACGATTTCCCAGTGGCGCAGGCCGCCCGGGGCCTGTACCTCGGCCACGTCGCCGGCGAGCTTGCCGATCAACGCACGCGCGATCGGGCTGCTGATGGAAATCAGACCGAGCTTCAGGTCGGCCTCGTCGTCACCGACAATCTGGTAGGTGACCTTGGCCCCGCTGTGCTCGTCCTCGAGGTCGACCGTGGCGCCGAACACCACCTTGCCCTCGGCATGGATGCCGGCGGGCTCGATCACCTGGGCGGCAGCGAGCTTGGCCTCGATCTCCTTGATTCGGCCTTCGATGAAGCCCTGCTTGTCCTTGGCGGCGTCGTACTCGGCGTTTTCCGACAAGTCGCCCTGGGCGCGCGCCTCGGCGATGGCCCGGATCACCGCATGCCGCTCAACGGTCTTCAGGCGATGCAGTTCTTCCTTGAGCTTGTCGGCGCCGCGGCGGGTAAGTGGAATCGTGGCCATGGTGTGTACGAGCTGAGGCAAAAGTGAATCCGCCGCAGGCCGCCCGATCAAGGGGGCGGACTGCGGCGGAGCAGGACTCGAATCTTAGTGCAGTTCGGCGTGCAATTGCTGCAGCGAGACCACAGTCAGGTCTACTCGATGCTTCAGCGCCTCGGTCGCGGCTTCGGCACCGGCCATCGTCGTGTAGTAGGTGACGCGGTTGGCCAGCGCCGCAGTCCGGATGGCGCGCGAATCGGCGATCGCGGTGTGCGTTTCATCGACCGTCGTGAACACGAGCTGGATCTCGCCGGCCTTGACCATGTCCACGATGTGCGGCCGGCTGTCCTTGACCTTGTTGACCACCTTGACCGCGATGCCGGCGGCCGCGATCGCAGCGGCCGTGCCCTTGGTGGCCACGACCGAGAAGCCCAGCGCGACCAGATCGCGCGCCACCACCACCGCACGGGCCTTGTCGCCGTTCTTCACCGTCAGCACCACCGTGCCGTTGGCCGGCAGACGCGAGCCAGCGCCGAGCTGGCTCTTGAGCATGGCCTCGCCGAAGGTCCTGCCCACACCCATCACTTCGCCGGTGCTGCGCATCTCGGGGCCGAGGATGGGGTCCACGCCCGGGAACTTGTTGAACGGGAACACCGCCTCCTTGATGCTGAAGTAAGGCGGAATCACCTCGGCCGGCGGCCGGCCGTTGCGCGCTGTCTGGTCCTTCAGTTTCTGTCCGGCCATGCAGCGCGCCGCGATCTTGGCCAGTTGCTGCCCGGTGGCCTTGCTGACAAATGGCACGGTGCGCGATGCGCGCGGGTTGACCTCAAGCACGTAGACCACCGCGCCGTCGCCCCTCGCCCTGGACCGCGAACTGCACGTTCATCAGGCCCACGACCTTCAGCGCCTTGGCCATGAGAACAGCCTGGCGGCGCATCTCGTCCTGCAGTGCGGTGGACAGCGTGTACGGCGGCAGCGAACAGGCCGAGTCGCCGCTGTGAATGCCGGCCGCTTCGACGTGCTCCATGATCCCGCCGATCATCACGTCCATGCCGTCGCTGATGCAATCGACGTCGACTTCGATCG
>JANOJJ010000400.1:0-1857 GCA_031408155.1 Rubrivivax sp. | reverse complement strand
CACAAGACAATCATCGGCCAGCGCGGGCGCGCGTTTGCAAGTGAAACACGCCGCCCCGGGTCGAGCGCGCGCGCCTGCTGTTGGAACTGGCGTATCTGCGCCAGCACCGCATCCAGCGCGCCGGCCAACGCCTGGTGCACGAGCGCCGGGTCGTCGCCTTCGACGAAATACGGCTCGTGGCCGTAGCCTCGCATCAGGTCGGTCAGCTCTTCCCGGCAGATGCGCGCCAGCACCGTCGGGTTGGCGATCTTGTAGCCGTTGAGATGAAGGATCGGCAGCACCGCGCCGTCGCGCGCAGGGTTCAGGAACTTGTTGGAGTGCCAGCTCGCCGCCAGCGCGCCGGTCTCGGCCTCGCCATCACCGACGACGCAGGCAACGATGAGGTCGGGGTTGTCGAACGCCGCGCCGTAGGCGTGGGCCAACGAGTAGCCCAACTCGCCACCTTCATGGATCGAACCCGGCACCTCGGGCGACACGTGGCTGGGTATGCCCTGCGGCCAGGAGAACTGGCGAAACAGCCGCTGCAGCCCGTTGCGGTTGCGCTCGATCGCCGGGTAATGCTCGGTGTACGACCCTTCCAGGTAACTGTGCGCCACGATGCCTGGCCCGCCTTGGCCGGGGCCGATGACGTAAATCATGTTCAGGTCGTTGTCTTTGATCAGCCGGTTCAGGTGAACGTAGAGCAGGTTCAAGCCCGGCGTCGTGCCCCAGTGCCCCAGCAGGCGCGGCTTGATGTGTTCGAGCTTGAGCGGCACGTCGAGCAGCGGATTGTCTTGCAGGTAGATCTGCGCCACTGAAAGGTAGTTCGCCGCACGCCAGTAAGCGTGCATCTTCTGCAGGGTGTCGGGTGTCTGGGGGTGGGACATCGGAGCCTTTCGGGACAGAACGTTATGCGCCCGCAATGCGCACGCGCAGCAGCTTCGCGGAGTTGATGAACACCAGGACATCGGGCCCCGGGTAAAGAATGGCTGCCTGGATCGGCCCGCGTGCCGGCGAAGACGCGGAACTCGGCGTCCAGGCGGTCGAACGCGGCGAGAGCCGCCTTCACATCGTCGGTGGCTCGCTTGTCCACCGGCACGCTCTCGCCGGTGAACCGGTGCCTGGTTGGTAGGATCAAAACTCTCGATGGGGCGCGCGAACTCGGCACCGTAGTCGAGTTCGAATTCCTCCCCCCCGCTCTGTTTGGTCGACTGCGTGCTGACGAAGCCGCGTCGCCGTGCGTCACGCAGGATGTCGGCACCGAATTCCTCATCGACGAGAATGCCGCCCGCAGCACGCGGCACGCCCTGTTCGATGGCCCGTACGAAGCCCTCGTAGATGAGCTGTCTGCGGTCGCTGACTGGCGCGCCTTGCTGTGCCGACAGCGGCGGCTCGAGCTTGAACAGGCTCTTGACGTAAGAGTGCCGGTGATCGAACGGCAGCAGGACCAAGGCCTTGTCGTAGCCGACGTTCATAGCGGATGCTTCGCTGCCTTGGCCGCCGCTGAGGTCGAGCTCTTGTCTCTGATCCGCGCTAGCAGGCCGTCCCAGGATTTGGCGAATGCCAGCACGCCCTCGTGCTGCAGCCGCGCAGCAAGTGCTTCGTCATCGACGCCTTCGCGCCTGAATTCCTCCAACACCGCCTCGGCAAGGCCGCCATCGGCAGGCAGCGTGGCACCGGGCTGGCCGTGGTCCGCAAAGGCCAGCAACGTCTTCTCGGGGATGGTGTTGATGGTCTGCGGCGCTGCCAGCGCCTCGACATACAGCGTGTCACGCGCGGCAGGGTCTTTGGTGGCGGTGCTGGCCCACAGCAGGCGCTGCGGGCGGGCACCTGCCGCAGCCAGCTTGCGCCAGCGCGCGGAGGCCAGCAGGTCGCAAT
>JANOJJ010000375.1:0-9538 GCA_031408155.1 Rubrivivax sp. | reverse complement strand
ACGTTCTTCACGACGGTGCGAAAACGCGATCGCAACGAGGTGTTGGCAGCGTTGATGATCACGTCCTGGCGGGTGCGCTTGCGGCCCGAGGCGAGGCGTACGGTCTTCTTCTTGGCTTTGGATGAGGTGGCCATGCTTGCGCTTCAGGGCAGGTGGTGCAAAGACTATCGAGTCTAGCACGCAGATTGCACCCGGCTCGGATACAAATTCCTCCACCAAGCCGGCACCGGCCGTGATCGACGACACGCGCCACCTGGTGCGTCAGCGCCGGCGGGGATTGACTGGACCTGGCGACGCCAGCGGCACACTTTGATCCGTTGTCGACATGCGGCATAATAGATTCATTCTGAATGCATCTTTAGACGGTGCCGCTTGAAGCTCACCACCTTCACCGACTACAGCCTGCGCGTGCTGATTTTCCTGGCGATCGATCCCGCGCGCCGGGTGACGATCGCCGACATTGCCACCGCCTTCGATATCAAGCAAAACCACTTAACCAAGGTGGTGCATTTCCTGGCCCAGCAAGGCTGGCTGGCCACGGTGCGCGGCAAGGGCGGTGGACTGCAGCTCGCGTTGCCGCCCGAGCGCATCGGCATCGGCCACGTGGTGCGCCAGACCGAGGGAGCCGATCTGCCGGCTGAGTGCTTCGATCATGAGCGCAACCGCTGCCGCATAACCCGCGCGTGCCGGCTCAAGGGCGTGCTGACCGAGGCGATGCAGGCCTTCCACGCCGTGCTCGACCGCTACACAGTGGCCGACCTGGCCCACAACCGCAAGCTGCTGATGCCTTTGTTGCGCGCCTGAGGAGGCCTCGAATGTCGGTACCCCTGGATCCTGAGCTGCGCCAGCAGTTGGAAGAGGCCTTGTCGAGCGTGGTCGACCCCGAACTCGGACTGGCCATCACCGACCTTGGCCTGGTACGAGACATCCAGTTCGAGCCAGACTTGTGCACCGTCACGCTGACCATGACCTCGGCCGCCTGCCCGCAGGGTGACCTGATCATGGCCGACGCCGAAGAAGCCTTGCTGCGCGTGCTGCCCGCCGGCACGGCTTGCACGGTGCGGCTCGAGTGGGAGCCACCCTGGACGCCCGACGCGATGAGTGATCGCGCACGAGCATTGCTGCGACTGTGAGAGCCCACCTTGCCCAGCCCCAAGCGCGGTGGCCTGACCGCGGCCACAGTGTCACGCTGCGCCTCGTGGCAGCAGCAGCCGTCGCGCTGCTACTGGTCTTCGGCGTGCTTGGCGGCCTGCAACGGGCCGGCCTGGCACCATGGCCGGCGTTGACCGCGCCATCGGCGCTGGTCCATGCGGCGCTGATGATCGGCGGCTGGCTGGGCAGCGTGATCGGGCTCGAGCGCGCGGTGGCGCTCAAGACCCGAAGCGCGCGCGTTGCGCCGTTGCTGGCGCTGCTGGGCGGACTGACCCTGGTCCTGGGGCAGTCGCTGCCCGCAGCAGCACTGCTATGGGCGGCGTCCAGCGCCTTCGTGATCGCCCATGCGCAGTTGTGGCAGCGCCAGCGCGCCGTGCACATCGTCGTGCTGGGCCTGGCGGCACTGTGCTGGTGGCTCGGCAACACGGCGTGGCTGCTGCGCGGCGCGCCTGGCGGCGTGAACGACGGCATCCTGGCCGCCTGGTTCGCGTTTCTGGTGTTGACCATCGCTGCCGAACGGCTGGAGATGACGCGCCTGCTGCGCCGCCATCGCGCCGCGCAACCCTTGTTCCTGGCCCTGGTGGCCGCGTTGGTGGCGGCCGTGCTGTTGGGGCTGTTCACGCCAGGTGGCGCGACAGGCGCGCGGCCGTCGGCGCTGCTCTTCGGCGCGCTGCTGCTTGCGCTGGCGCTTTGGCTGGCCACGCAGGACGTCGCCCGCATCACCATCGGCCAGCCCGGCCTGCCACGCTACATGGCAGTGGCCTTGTGGGCTGGCTATGGCTGGCTGGCCGTCGGTGGTGTGGCCTGGGCCAGCATGGCCCTGGGTGCGCCCTGGCGTGACGCTGCGCTGCATGCCATCGGGCTGGGCTTCGTGCTCAGCATGGTGATGGCTCATGCGCCGGTGATCCTGCCTGCCGTGGCCGGCGTCAAGCTGTTGTTCGGCCCCGCCTTCTACGCCCCGCTGGCCTTGCTGCACGGGTCCTTGCTGCTGCGGCTGCTGGTCGACCGCCCGCTCGGCATGCTGCTCAACGGCGCAGCCCTGGTCTTGTTTGCATTGACCGTCCTCGGTGCCGCGCTGCTCTGGCGCCGCCGCCACTGCTGAGATCGGACGCGCGAGTCCGGAAGGACTCGCACGCCGATCGAAGGCCAAGCCGCGATTTCACGTGGCTTGGCTGACCCCACCTGAAAGGAACAGCCATGTGGCTGCAGATCGAAGAACCCGCCTTGGCCCATCGCAGCGCACCCTGGGCCTTGTGGGCGCTGGGCTTTCGCCCCTTCTACCTGCTGGCGGCCTGGTTTGCCGCGTTGTCGGTGCCCTTGTGGGCGCTGCAGTACGCCGGCTGGCTGCCGCAACCGGTGTTGCGCGGATCGCTTTGGCATGCGCACGAGATGCTGTTCGGCTTCACGCTCGCGGTAGTGGTGGGCTTCCTGTTCACCGCCGGCCGCAACTGGAGCGGGCAGCCCACGCCCAGTGGCCGCACGCTACAGGCGCTTGCGTTGTTGTGGCTGGCCGGCCGGGTGCTGGTGCTCAGCCCTTGGCCGCTGGCGGCGATGGCGGCCAACGTGGCCTTTCCGGTCGCTGCCGCCTTCTACCTGGGCCGGGCGCTGGTGGCCGGGGGCAACCGGCGAAACTACTTCTTCGTCGCTCTGCTGCTGACGCTGAGCTTGCTGGCGCTGCTGCTGCACGCCTCGCAGCTGCATTGGCTGGATCTACCCGGCCCCGGCGCCCTGCAGGCCGGCCTTGACGTGGTGCTGGTCATCGTCAGCGTGATGGCCGGGCGCGTGGTGCCGATGTTCACCAACAACGGTGTGCCCGGCGCTGCCGCGCGACGCCATCCGCGCGTGGAACAAGTCGCGATCGGCAGCGCGGTGGCGCTGCTGGTATTCGACGCCCTGCGCGCCGCCGGTGCCCCGCTGCCGCTGGGTGCCCTGCTGCCGCTGGCCTTGCTGGCAACGCTGGCGCACGCGGCCCGGCTGTGGCTGTGGCAACCCTGGACCACACGCCGCGCGCCGCTGGTGTGGGTGCTGCACCTGGCCTACGCCTGGGTGCCGCTGCACCTGCTGCTGCGCGCGGCCGCGTCGCTGGACTGGGTGGGCGGCGGTCTGGCCGTGCATGCGCTGACCACCGGCGCAATCGGCCTGCTCACGCTGGGCATGATGACGCGCACCGCGCGCGGGCACACCGGTCGTCCCTTGCGTGCCGACCGCGCCGACGTGGCTGCCTACAGCCTGGTGGCGGCCGCGGCCGTGCTGCGCACCGTCGTGCCGCTGCTGTGGCCCCAGGCCCAGTTGGCCGCGGTGCTGGCGTCGGCGCTGGCCTGGTCGGCTGGTTGGATGGTGTACGCGCTGCACTACGGTCCGTGGCTGTGCCGTGCCCGCGTCGACGGCCAACCCGGCTGACCCGATGGACAGCAGGACCGTCATTCCCATCCAGAGCGCCGAGCCCGAGCTCGCGTCGCTCTACCAGAAGCACGCCAAGATCTACCCACGTGCGGTCAGCGGCTGGTTCGCCACCTGGCGCTGGACCTTGGTCTGGCTGACCCAGCTCGCTTTCTACGGAACGCCCTGGCTGCAGTGGAACGGCCGGCCGCTGATGTTGTTCGACCTCGATGCACGGCGCTTCCACGTGCTCGGGCTGGTGCTCTTTCCGCAGGACTTCATCTACCTCACCGCGCTGCTGGTGTTGGCGGCGCTGGCGCTGTTCTTCTTTACCGCGGTGGCCGGCCGCCTGTGGTGCGGATATGCCTGTCCGCAGACGGTGTACACCGAGATTTTTCTCTGGCTCGAGCACCACATCGAAGGCGATCGCACGGCCCGCATTCGGCTGGACAAGCAGCGCTTGGGCGCCGCCAAGCTGCTGCGCAAGGGCGGCAAGCATGCAGCCTGGATCGCACTCAGCCTGTTCACCGGCTTGAGCTTCGTCGGCTACTTCACGCCCATCCGCACGCTGGTGCACGAGTTTGCGAGCTTGACGGTCGGGCCCTGGGAGCTGTTCTGGGTGCTGTTCTACGGCGCCGCCACGTATGGCAACGCAGGCTGGATGCGCGAGCAGGTGTGCAAGTACATGTGCCCCTATGCGCGCTTTCAAAGCGCGCTGATCGACCGCGATTCGATGGTCATCGCCTACGACAACGTGCGCGGTGACCCGCGTGGCCCGCGCAGGCGGCTGACCGATGCCCGCGCGCAGGGTCTGGGTGACTGCATCGACTGCAAGCTGTGCGTGCAGGTCTGCCCGACCGGCATTGACATCCGCAACGGCCTGCAGAACGAGTGCATCGGCTGCGCCGCCTGCATCGACGCCTGCAACCAGGTCATGGACAAGATGGGCAGCCCGCACGGGTTGATCCGCTACGCCACCGAAAACGGCGTCGCCCAGGGCCTGAACCGGTCGCAACTGCTGCGCCGGGTGCTGCGCCCGCGCGTGCTGATCTACGGCACGGTGCTGCTGGCCGCGGCGCTGGCCTTCGTCGCCAGCCTGGCGCTGCGCAGTCCCTTCCACGTCGACGTGATCAAGGACCGCAACGTGCTGGGCCGCGTGCTCGAAGACGGGCAGGTCGAGAACACTTACCGCGTGCACGTGCTCAACACCACCACCGCCCGCCGCAGCTTCGAGCTCGGCGCGCGCGGCCTGCCTGGGCTGCAGGCGCGCATGCAGACGGCGCTCGCCATCGCTGGCATCGAGCGTGGATCGGTGACCCTGAGCCTGAGCCTGCCGGCCGAGGCAGCACAAGCCCTGCGCGGTCACGCGCAGCCGGTCGAGATCGAGGTTCGGCGCGACGACGGCGTGGCCGTCACGACCAAGGCCAGCTTTTTCGTGCCACGGTAAGGCAACCGCGGCCGGGGGGGCTTCAGGCCGCCACGGTGAAGCCGACCTCGGTGACGCCATCGTGCGAGCGTGCCAGCGTGCGCCCGGCGTGCATGCGCGCAATGGCGGCCACGATCGCCAGGCCCAGGCCGTGGTGCTGCTGGCCTTCGCAGCAGCGCGAGTCGTCGCCGCGGAAGAAGCGGTCGAACAGGCGCGGCAACAGATGCGCCGCGATGGCCTGACCCTGGTTCTGCACCACCACCACGACTTCGCTCGCAGCGGCCTGCGCTGCCGCCTCGCCGCCGATGCGCACCCGCACCGTCGAGCCCGGGGCGGCAAAGCGCGTGGCGTTGCCGAGCAGGTTGGACAACGCGCGCTTGACCAGGGGTATATCCACCGCCACCGTGGCGTCGCCCACCACATCGAGCTTGAGTCCCGCCTCGTCGAGCGTGCACTCGTGGAACTCGGCCACCTGGCGCGCCAGCGCCGCCAGGCTCACCGGCGTGCCGCGCCGGGCTTCGGCCCCACGGTCGGCGTTGGACAGGAACAGCATGTCGTTGACCATCGCCGACAGGCGCTGCATCTCTTCGAGGTTGCTGGCCAGCGTGTCGCGCAGCGACGCCGTCGAGCGCTCACGCGACAAGGCGACCTCGGTCTCGCCGATCAGCGTGGCCAGCGGCGTGCGCAGTTCATGCGCCACGTCGGCATTGAATCCTTCGAGCTGGGCGTAGGACTGCTCGAGCCGCTGCATCAGCGCGTTGAACTGTTCGATCCAGGGCAACAACTCCGCGGCCGGATCGACCAGCGACAGGCGCTGGTCGAGCCGGCGCGGCGAGATCGCCAGCGTCTGTGCCGCCAACTCGTGCAAGGGGCGCAGTTGGCGCCGTACATGCCATGAGGTACCGCCGGCCACCAGCGCGCCCGCGCCCAGCGTCAGCGCAACCAGGATGACGGCCCACTTGTTGCCCATGCGGGCATCGCTGGCAAAGTCCATCGTGTAGCGGGCCTGCAGCACGTCACCGGCGGGCATGCGGATGGCGAAGGACTCGCTGCGCGTGTGCTGCGACATCGCGTGTGGTCCTCCGGCCGGGTCCAGGTAACAAGGCCGGCCGTCGGCGTAGTGGATCTCGAGCCGGGTGCTGGCTCGCATCGGCGCATCGGCGCGCAACCGCGCCAGCACAGCGGGTTCACCACCGGCCCTGGCCTCGAGCTCGATGATGTCCTTGATCAGGGCCGTGCGCGAGCGCAGGTCTTCCTCGTTCTTCTCCGTCACCACCATCTTGACTGACATCCAGGCGGCGAAGAACAGGGCGCCGAACACGACCATGGTCAGCAGTGCCAGCTTGCCCGACAGGCGGCGGCTGATCGAATGGCTGCAGGCGGTCATGACTCGCGCTCCTCGAGCACGTAGCCCATGCCGCGCACGGTGTGCAGCAGGGGCCGCGGGAAGGGGTCGTCGAGCTTGGCGCGCAAGCGGCGCACGGCGACCTCGACAACATTGGTGTCGGAGTCGAAGTTCATGTCCCAGACCTGCTCGGCCAGCGTGGTGCGCGACAGGATCTGTCCGCGCCGGCGCAACAGCAGCGCCAGCAGGTTGAACTCCTTGGCCGTCAGGTCCAGCCGCTGCTGTGCGCGCGTGGCGCGGCGCGCGATCAAGTCGAGTTCGAGGTCGGACAGGCGCAGTTCAGTTGCTTGCTGCGCTGCGATGGAGGTCGAGCCGCGACGCAGCAGCGCGCCCACGCGGGCCAGCAGTTCTGAGAAGGCGAAGGGCTTGACCAGGTAGTCGTCGGCACCGCCTTCGAGTCCACGCACGCGGTCTTCGACCTTGTCGCGCGCGGTCAGCATCAGCACCGGCGTCTTGCGTCCCTGCAGGCGCATCGCAGCCAGCACGCCGAAGCCGTCCACACCGGGCAGCATCACGTCCAGCAGCAGCACCAGGTCGTACTCGCCGCCGGTGGCCAGGCGGCGGCCTTCGATGCCGTCATGCGCCAGGTCGACGACATGGCCGTTCTCGCTCAGTCCCTTGTGCAGGTACTGGGCCAGTTTGACTTCGTCTTCGACGACCAGGAGACGCATGGTGCGGGCAGTGGCGGGTAGGGTTGGTACGGCTCGAATGCTCGCATTTTCCACCCTCGCAGCGGATTACGAATTTGTCATCTGGCTGTCCGGAAAGGATGGTTTCAGGTTTCCAGAATTCGTTTCGTGGACGGCGCAGCGCCGCCCTCCAACCCAACCGGATCACCGATCCACCGCCAACCCCACTCACAAGGAAGCTGATCATGAATCGCATCACCCGCGTCACCCGCATCACCGCCATCACGCTTGCACTCGCAGCCGCCGGCAGCGCCTTCGCCGAAAGCCCGACCGTCGAAGTCGCACTGCGTTCGAGCTCCACCCTCACCCGGGCCGAGGTCACGGCCCAAGTGCTGCAGGCGCACTCCGCCGGCACGCTCATCCGAACCGAAGAAGACCTGAACCGGGCCCAGACCGTGGTCAGCAGCCGCAGCCGCGCCGACGTGCGCGCCGAGACCCTGGCCGCTATCGCCACTGGCGAAGTGCACGCGCTGAGCCGCGAGACCAACGCCTTCGGCCACCCCTTCGTGCCGGCCAAGCGCGCCACGGTGCTGACGCAGATGGCTCGCGTTACCCTCTGACGCAATGCCGTCAGCCGCCAAGGCGGCCTTCTACAATGCCGGGGGATGGAAACCCCCGGCAATTTGTTCTGTGTGGCCGCTCCCAGCGGCGCCGGCAAGTCCAGCCTGGTCAAGGCCTTGCTGGAACTCGACTCGCACCTGGCGGTGTCGGTGTCGCACACCACGCGCGCACCGCGCGGCCAGGAGCAGCAGGGCCGCGAATACTGCTTCGTGGACGAGCCTGAGTTCCGCGCGATGGTCGAACGTGGCGAGTTCTTCGAGTGGGCACAGGTGCACGGCAAGCTGTACGGCACGTCGCGCCGCGCGATCGAGCAGCGGCTGCAAGGCGGCCACGACGTCGTGCTCGAGATCGATTGGCAAGGCGCGCTGCAGATCAAGCAGTTGTTTTCGTTTGCGGTGCTGATCTTCATCCTGCCGCCGAGCTGGAACGAACTGCAGCAGCGCCTGCAGCGCCGCGGCGAGGACCCGCCGCCAGTCATCGCCCAACGCATGGCCAATGCGCGGATCGAAGTGGCTCAAGCCAGGCATTTCGACTTCGTTATAATCAACGCTTTGTTCGAGACTGCGCTGTTCGACCTGAAGACGGTCGTGCACTCGCAGCGCCTGAAGTACGCGGCGCAACTGCGCAACCGCTCCCACGTGTTTGCTGCGCTCGATCTGATCTGAACAAGCCCCTTCGATAGACCCAACCGCAAAGGACCCATGGCCCGCATCACCGTCGAAGACTGCCTGAACAGGATCCCCAACCGCTTCCAGCTGGTGCTCTGCGCGACCTATCGCGCGCGCATGCTGAGCCAGGGCCACGCACCCAAGATCGAGACCAAGAACAAGCCCGGCGTGACCGCGCTGCGCGAGATCGCCGCTGGCGAGGTGGGCATCGAGATGCTGCGCAAGGTGCCGATCTGAAGCGCTCCCTGCAAGAGTCGACGGGCGCCTTCATGGCGCCCGTTTTCATTGCGCCTGCCCCGGCGCGATCACCGGCGTCGTCCTTTGTGGCCCTGTCAGCCGTTCAGCGCGGGTTAGGCGTTAAATTCAGGCCATGGGACTGCGTTCTCTGGCCGCCGAACTGTTGCCCAGCGCCTTGCAGGGGCTGGGGCGCATCGCGTTGCCGCTGCAGCCTGCGCCCACCGTCGAGGCCTCGTCCTTCGCCGCGCTGACCGACAAGCTGGCCTACCTGTCCAAGGCCGACCTGCGCCAGGTGCGCGACGCCTACAAGTTCGCCGACGAGGCCCACCTGGGCCAGTTCCGAGCCAGCGGCGAGCCCTACATCACCCACCCGATCGCGGTTGCCGGCATGGTGGCTGACTGGCGGCTCGATGCGCAGGCCGTGATGGCCGCGCTGATGCACGACGCAATGGAAGACTGCGGCATCACCAAGTCCCAGTTGATCGAGCGCTTCGGTGCCCCCACGGCCGACCTGGTCGACGGACTGACCAAGCTCGACAAGCTTCAGTTCAGCACGCGCGAGGAAAGCCAGGCCGAGAGCTTTCGCAAGATGCTGCTGGCGATGACGCGCGATGTGCGTGTCATCCTGATCAAGCTCGCCGACCGGCTGCACAACATGCGCACCATGCACGCGATGCCGGCCGGCAAACGGCTGCGCATCGCACGCGAAACACTCGACATCTACGCCCCGATCGCGCACCGCCTGGGCTTGAACCAGAGTTATCGCGAGCTGCAGGCGTTGTCCTTCGAACACCTGCACCCGTGGCGCCATGGCGCGCTCGACAAAGCGGTGCAGCGTGCGCGCGGCCATCGACGCGACATCGTCGAGCGCGTGCAGCGCGACGTCGAAAAGGTGATGCTGCCGAACTGTTCGGAGGACACCACTTCCGCTGGCAACGTGCTATTCAGCTCGTCATACGTCAAAAAGCCCTTCTCTTTTCCCATCGAGATCAGCTTCTTCACTTCGCCGAGCAACTCTGGT
>JANOJJ010000342.1:0-1756 GCA_031408155.1 Rubrivivax sp. | reverse complement strand
GCGCCGACCCGAGCGCCGAAGGCTGGTTCGAGATCGACTCGAGCGAGGTCGACCAGGCCGGCCGCATCGACGAGCGCATCAACCCCTACTTGACCACGAGCGAGGTCGCGGCCTCGAACGGTCAGACCTGCGACAGCGGCGCCAAGGCCGACGCGGGCGGCGTCGCGCGGGTCGCGCTGCCCGTGAGCCGCAAGAGCGGTGCCGTCAAGCTGCCGCCGCGCGAACGCAGCGTGATTCGCCTGCCGGCCTACGAGCAGGTCAAGAGCGACCCGGTGCTGTACGCCCACGCCAGCCGCGTGCTGCACCTCGAGACCAACCCCGGCAACGCGCGCGCGCTGGTGCAGCGCCATGGTGAGCGCGACGTGTGGATCAACCCGCCGCCGATCCCGCTGGCCACGGCCGAGATGGACCACGTATTCGACCTCGACTATGCGCGCAGCCCGCACCCGCGCTACGCCGACGAGCACGGCAGCCACGACGGCGCGACCAAGATCCCGGCCTGGGAGATGATCCGCTCGAGTGTCAACATCATGCGCGGCTGTTTTGGCGGCTGCACCTTCTGCTCGATCACCGAGCACGAGGGCCGCATCATCCAGAGCCGCAGCGAGGACTCGGTGATCCGCGAGATCGAGGAGATCCGCGACAAGGTGCGTGGCTTCACCGGCGTCATCAGCGACCTGGGCGGCCCGACCGCCAACATGTACCGCATCGGCTGCAAGAGCCCGGCCATCGAGGCCGCGTGCCGCAAGCCGAGCTGCGTCTACCCCGGCATCTGCCCGAACCTGAACACCGACCACGGGCCCTTGATCCAGCTCTACCGGCGCGCCCGGCAACTGCGCGGCGTGAAGAAGGTCCTGATCGGCTCGGGCCTGCGCTACGACCTCGCGCTGCAGTCACCCGAGTACGTGAAGGAACTGGTGACGCACCATGTCGGCGGTTATCTCAAGATCGCACCCGAGCACACCGAGGGTGGTCCGCTGTCGAAGATGATGAAGCCCGGCATCGGCAGCTACGAACGCTTCAGGCAGATGTTCGACCAGGCCTCGGCCGAAGCGGGCAAGAAGCAGTACCTGATCCCGTACTTCATTGCCGCGCACCCGGGCACCAGCGACGAGGACATGATGAACCTGGCGCTGTGGCTGAAGAAGAACGGCTTCAAGGCCGACCAGGTGCAGACTTTCTACCCGAGCCCGATGGCATCGGCCACCGCGATGTACCACTCCGGGCTGAACCCGCTCAAGGGCATCAGCCGCGACATCCGGCGCGCCGAGCGGGTGGACATCGTGCGCGGCGAGCGCCGGCGCCGGCTGCACAAGGCCTTTCTGCGCTGGCACGACCCGAACAACTGGCCGTTGCTGCGTACCGCGCTCGAGAACATGGGCCGCGCTGACCTGATCGGCAACGGCAGGCAGCAGTTGATTCCGAGCTGGCAACCCGTCACCGACGGCAGCTACCAGAGCGCGCGCCGAGCCAACTCGACGCCGGCCAAAGCGGCTGGGCAGGCAGCGCCGAAGGGCGACGCGCCGCCCAAACGCGCCAGGCCGCTCGCCCCGCCGCGGGGTCGGCTGCTGACGCAGCACACCGGCCTGCCGCCGCGGCAGACCGGGACCGCGTCGGCGCCACGCCGCAAGCGGCCCTGAGCCAGCAGGATGTGTTCGCGGGTTTGCGGCATCGGGCCGTCGGTCGCCGCCACCACCAGAATCGCGCCATCCATCTGCGCAGCGCCGGTGATCATGTTCTTAATGTAATCGGCGTG
>JANOJJ010000256.1:0-6360 GCA_031408155.1 Rubrivivax sp. | reverse complement strand
GCCAAGGGCGCTGAGCAAGGCGCGGCGCGCAGCCCATGCTGGCCGCCTGGGCAAGCGGCGCAACACGGCTCAGCGCCCTTGGGTACCCCGGCCCGAAGGGTGAGCCCCAGAAAGGGCCCACTCGTCGTTGCAAAGCCTCGCGGGGGGGCCAACCCGGCTGCGCTTTGCGCCTAGATTGGGCCCTTTCTGGGGCTCACGCGGGTGCGAGCGATTGCCTCTCAGCCTCTGAGCCGGCAGGCGAGTGCGCACTGAGATACTGCCTGGAATGTCATCCGCGGCGCCGCGCGTGTCCCGACCAGCGCCGCCCTGAAGCCACCGCCATCGCATGGCTGTTCGGCGTGCGCCCAGCCTGAATCAGATCGCCAGTGGATCGACGTCCACCGCCCAGCGCAGCAAGCCCTTGTGGCGGGGCCGCAGGGCGTGCAGCGCCGGCAGCCAGCCGGCCAGAAAGCGCTGCAGCGCCGGGCGCGATGCAGATTCGACCAGCATCTGCATGCGCTCGATGCCGGCCACGCGGGTGATGGCCGGCGGCACCGGCGGGTAGACGCTGACGGTGGCACTTGCGGGGTCGGCGCCGGCAACCTCGGACGCGGCCTGCAAGAAGGCGCTGGCCACCGCAGCGTCACGGGCCTCGGCGCGCACCAGCGCCAGGCTCGAAAACGGCGGCAGCCCGGCGCGCCGGCGTTCGTCGAGCTGACTGCTGGCAAAGGAGTCGAAGTCATGCCTGGCCAGGGCCTGGTACAGCGCGTGCCGCGGGGTGGCGGTCTGGATCCACATCTCGCTGCGCACGGCCTGTTCGGCGTCGCGCCCGGCGCGGCCGCCGGCCTGCATCAGCAGTGCGAACAGCCGCTCGGCGGCGCGGAAGTCGCTGTTGAACAGCGCGCCATCGGGGTTGATCGCGGCCACCAGCGTCACGCGGCGGAAGTCGTGCCCCTTGGCCACCATCTGCGTACCGACCAGCACGTCTACCTCGCCGTCGTGCACGGCGCCGAGCTGGCTTTCGAGCGCACCCTTGAGGCGCGTGCTGTCGGCGTCGATGCGCGCGATGCGGGCGCCGGGCAGCAGTTCGGCCAGCTGCTCTTCGAGCTTTTCGGTGCCACGGCCGAGCGGCGCGAGGTCGAGGTTGCCGCAGTCGGGGCAGGCGCGCGGAACCGATTCAGTGAAGGCACAGTGGTGGCAGCGCAGCGTGCGATCGGACTTGTGGAACACGCGCCAGGCACTGCAATGCGGGCAGCCGCTCTTCCAGCCGCAGGCCGCGCAATGCAGCACCGGTGCGTAGCCGCGGCGGTTGAGCAGCAACAGACTTTGTTCACCCCGCTGCAGACGCAGGCGTACGGCCTCCAGCAGCGGTGCCGCCAGCGCCGGCAGCACGCCGCGCTGGCGTGCAAGGCCATTGGTGTCGAGCAGGCGAACGCGCGGCAGCACGCCCTGGCCGATGCGCTGGGGCAGGACCAGCCGGCGATAGCGCCCGTCGAGTGCGCGCTGCCAGCTCTCGAGCGAAGGCGTGGCCGAGCCCAGCAGCACCGGCACGCGCTCCAGGTGGCCGCGGTAGACCGCCAGGTCGCGCGCCGAGTAGCGTGCGCCTTCTTGCTGCTTGAAGCTGGGGTCGTGCTCCTCGTCGACGACGATCAGACCCAGCCGCGGCAGGGCGGCAAACACCGCCAGCCGCGTACCCAGCACCAGATCGGCCCGGCCCAGGTGCGCCAGCAGCCAATGGTTGACGCGCTGAGCCGGGGTCAGCGCGCTGTGCAGGCTGACCAGCCGCCGGCCAGGAAAGCGCGCCGCAAAGCGCGCTTCGAGCTGTGGCGTGAGGTTGATCTCGGGCACCAGCACCAGCACCTGGCGTCCGCACTCCAGGGCCTGGGCCGCAGCCTGCAGATAGACCTCGGTCTTGCCGCTGCCGGTCACGCCATGCAGCAAGTAGGTACCGGCCGCGCCGTCGCGCAAGGCGGCCAGCGCCGCGGTCTGGTCGGCGCTCAAGTCCGGTGATCGCTGCGGCTCGGGCGGTACTGCTGGCGCGGCGTCGCGCAACAGCCGGGTCAAGCGGCGGCCCAACTGACTGTCGTCGACCTTGCGCAATTCGGGCGGCAGCACGCCCAGCGCCAGCTCGCCCACATGGCGCTGGTAGTAGGCGGCCGCAAAGTCGACCAGGGCCAGCCACATCGGCGGCAGCGGCGGCAGGCCTTCCAGGACCCCGACCACCGGGCGCAATGGGTAGTCCCCGGTCGGCCCGGCGGAGGGCCGCGCCCAGACAATACCGGCGACCTCGCGCTTGCCCAGGGGCACGCGCACCAATGTCCCCGGCAGCAACTCGCGCTCGCACGTGTAGGTGAGCAGGGCGCTCAGGGACGCATGTTGCGGAGTCTCGATCGCAATCGAAAGTCGGCTCACGGTCGACTCACCGCTGAACGAACAGTTGCGGGCGATTCTTAGGATCCACCTGAGCGACAGCTCCTAAGTTGATGATTGCCCACGAATTTCAGGGCTATCCACTCCAATTGTGGATAACTTTGTGGGAAACATGCGATCAGGCGCGCCAAGTGCTTGATTTTGTGGTGCCCAGAACAGATTGCCCGATTTAGCGGCACGACGACGAACATGTTAAATCAAGGACTTAGCGTGACCTAGGGCAAGTACCAGGGGACCATTCGTCAGAACTGATCGATTGTGACTGAATCCAGAATGCTGGGGATAAGTCAAGCACCGGGGTTGGATTTCACACCCCGTTGACAAGGCCCGGCTGCGAAGTGCTCACTTACCCGGGCAGGGTTGGCCGGCGGCAATGAGGTCCGCCGCCAGCTGGGGCTTGTCGAAACCTGTTACCCCGATCGGCGGCGCAAGCCGCTTCATCGGGCAGCGCGCAACTTGCTCGAGTGGCTGCGCACAGCCTCGACCAGCGCCGCTACGTGCTCGGGCGGTGTGTACTGGCTGATGCCATGGCCGAGGTTGAAGACATGACCATCCCAGCCGCCATCGGCGCGCTGTGGCGGGCCGAAACTGTCGAGCACGGCTACTGCTTCGCGAGCCACCGCTTCAGGTGGCGCGAACAAAGCGTTCGGGTCGAGGTTGCCCTGCAGGGCCACGCGCGAGCCTACGGCCGCCCGCGCGCGACCGAGGTTGACGGTCCAGTCCAGTCCCACCACATCGGCGCCACAGGCAGCGATCTCATCGAGCCACAGGCCACCGCCCTTGGTGAAGACGATGACCGGAATGCGCTGGCCGTCCTTCTCGCGTTGCAGAGCGGCCACCACGCGGCGCGTGTAGTCGAGGCTGAAGCGCTGGAAGGCACCGTCGGCGAGCACGCCGCCCCAGCTGTCGAACACCATCACGGCGTGCGCGCCGGCGTCGATCTGCGCATTGAGGTAGGCCGTCACCGCCTGCGCGTTGACGTCCAGGATGCGGTGCATCAGGTCGGGCCGGCCGTAGAGCATGGTCTTGACCAGGCGGTAGTCGTCGGAACCCGCGCCTTCGACCATGTAGCAGGCCAGCGTCCACGGGCTGCCCGCGAAGCCGATCAGCGGCACCCGGCCGTTGAGCGCGTTGCGGATCGACGTGACGGCATCGAACACGTAGCGCAGCTTGTCCAGATCGGGCACCTGCAGCGCTGCCACCGCGGCCTCGTCGCGCACCGGGTGGGCGAAGCGCGGGCCTTCACCGGCGCCGAAGCTCAGACCCAGGCCCATCGCATCGGGCACGGTGAGGATGTCGGAGAACAGGATCGCCGCATCGAGTGCGTAGCGGTCGAGCGGCTGCAGCGTGACCTCGGTGGCGTACGCCACGTTGGTGGCCAGACCCATGAAGCTGTTGCCGGCCTTGACGCGCGTGGCCTTGTACTCGGGCAGGTAGCGCCCGGCCTGGCGCATCAGCCACAAGGGGGTATGGGTGGTCGGCTGGCGCAGGCATGCGCGCAGGAAGGTGTCGTTGCGAAGTGGGGCGAACATGGTGCACGGATTATCGCTGCCGGGCCGTGCTCAGCCCGACGCTCAGCGCGAGCGCGACGCGGGCCACGAGCACAGCCGCCAGGACGGGCCAGAGGGGTCGACCACGCGTCGAGCCTAGCGCGCGTGCTCGAGAGAAGGGCTACTTCTTGCGCAACCTGGCGATCGCCGCGATCTGCGCCGCCATGGCTGCAAACTCGCCCTGCGCCTTGGCCAGGTCGATGTCGCTCTTGGCGTCGCGCATCGCTTCTTCGGCCAGGCGCTTGGCCTCGATGGCCTTGGCCTCGTCGAGGTCGTGACCACGGATCGCGGTGTCGGCCAGCACGGTCACCGTGCCGGGCTGCACCTCGAGGATGCCGCCGGCGACGAAAACGAACTCCTGCTCGCCGTTGTCGGCCCGCTCGATGCGCACCGCGCCGGGCTTGATGCGCGTGATCAGCGGGGTGTGGCGCGGCAGGATGCCGAGCTCGCCGCTCTCGCCCGGCAGTGCAACGAACTTGGCTTCGCCGCTGAAGATGCTCTCTTCGGCGGACACAACGTCGACGTGAATGGTGGCCATGACGCTTCCTTATTGGATCTTCTTCGCCTTCTCGAAAGCCTCGTCGATGGTCCCGACCATGTAGAAGGCCTGCTCGGGCAGGTGGTCGCAGTCGCCGTTGACGATCATCTTGAAGCCGCGGATCGTTTCCTTCAGCGGCACGTACTTGCCGGGGCTGCCGGTGAACACTTCGGCGACGTGGAACGGCTGGCTCAGGAAGCGCTGGATCTTGCGCGCGCGGCCCACCGCCAGCTTGTCCTCGGGTGAGAGTTCGTCCATGCCCAGGATGGCGATGATGTCGCGCAGTTCCTTGTAGCGCTGCAGCGTCGACTGCACGGCACGCGTGGTGCTGTAATGCTCTTCGCCGACCACGTTGGGGTCGACCTGGCGGCTGTTGCTGTCGAGCGGATCGACGGCGGGGTAAATGCCCAGCGACGCGATGTCGCGCGACAGCACCACGGTGGCGTCCAGGTGGGCGAAGGTGGTGGCCGGCGACGGGTCGGTCAGGTCATCGGCCGGCACGTACACGGCCTGGATCGAGGTGATCGAGCCGACTTTGGTCGACGTGATGCGCTCTTGCAGGCGGCCCATTTCTTCGGCCAGCGTCGGCTGGTAACCCACCGCCGACGGCATGCGGCCCAACAGCGCCGACACCTCGGTCCCGGCCAGCGTGAAGCGGTAGATGTTGTCGACGAAGAACAGCACGTCCTTGCCTTCGTCACGGAACGACTCGGCAATCGTCAGGCCTGTCAGCGCCACCCGCAGGCGGTTGCCCGGCGGCTCGTTCATCTGGCCGTAGACCATCGACACCTTGGAGTCACCCAGGCTCTCGAGGTTGACCACGCCCGACTCGGCCATCTCGTGATAGAAGTCGTTGCCCTCGCGCGTGCGCTCACCCACGCCGGCAAACACCGACAGACCCGAGTGAGCCTTGGCGATGTTGTTGATGAGCTCCATCATGTTCACGGTCTTGCCGACTCCGGCGCCGCCGAACAGACCCACCTTGCCACCCTTGGCAAAGGGGCAGATCAAGTCGATCACCTTGATGCCGGTCTCGAGCAGCTCTTGCGAGGGGCTCAACTCTTCGTAGGTCGGGGCCTTGCGGTGGATCGACGCCATCTGCGTCTGGTCGACCGGGCCGCGCTCGTCGATCGGCATTCCCAGCACGTCCATGATGCGGCCCAACGTGGCCTTGCCCACCGGCACGGTGATCGCGTGTCCGGTGTTGCTGACCATCAGGCCGCGGCGCAGTCCGTCGGACGAGCCCAGCGCAATCGTGCGCACCACGCCGTCACCGAGCTGCTGCTGCACTTCCAGCGTCAGCGCGGTGCCTTCGAGCTTGAGGGCGTCATACACCTTGGGCATGGCATGGCGCGGAAATTCCACGTCGACCACGGCGCCGATGCACTGAACGATTTTTCCTTGCGACATTGGTTTGTCCTTCAAACGAATTCTGTTCAACCGCTGATGGCGGCAGCGCCGCCGACGATCTCACTCAATTCCTTGGTGATCGCCGCCTGGCGGGTCTTGTTGTAGACGAGCTTGAGTTCGCCGATCAGCGTGCCGGCGTTGTCGGTGGCCGACTTCATCGCCACCATACGCGCGCTCTGCTCGCTGGCCATGTTCTCGGCCACGCCCTGAAACACCAGCGCCTCGATGTAGCGCGTCAGCAACTCGTCGATGACGGACGCTGCATCGGGCTCGTAGATGTAGTCCCAGCTGTACTGCTTCTTCTCGGCTGCGGTCTGCTCGAGGCGCGACGCATCCAGGGGCAACAGTTGTTCGACCATCGGCTCCTGCTTCATCGTGTTGATGAACTTCGTGTAGCACAGGTGGACGGCGTCGACCTTGCCGGCGACGAACGCGTCGAGCATCACCTTGACC
>JANOJJ010000245.1:0-6247 GCA_031408155.1 Rubrivivax sp. | reverse complement strand
CAGGACAAGCAGGCCGTCAACCGGGCCCTGCTGGCCAGCGGCGCGGCGATCGACGAGATGAACTGCCTGCGCAAGCATCTGTCGGCGATCAAGGGCGGGCGCCTGGCACGTCTGGCCGCACCGGCGCGTTTGGTTACGCTGCTGATCAGCGATGTGCCGGGCGACGATCCGTCGGTGATCGCCAGCGGGCCGACAGTGCCCGACGCCAGCACTTGTGCTCAGGCGCTGGCGATCTGCCGCCGTTACGGCATCGAGTTGCCGCCGCTTGCGCGCGCCGGACTCGACAGCGGTGCCTTCGAAACTCCGAAGCCGGGCGACGCCTGCTTCGACGGCCACGACGTACGCATGGTTGCGACGCCGCAGGCCAGCCTGCAAGCCGCGGCCGATGCCGCGCGTGCGGCCGGACTCGATGGCCACATCCTGAGCGACGAGATCGAAGGCGAAAGCCGCGAGGTCGGCAAGGTGCATGCGGCGTTGGCGCGAGCGGTGGCACGTCGCAGCCAGCCGTTCGCACCGCCTTGCGTGATCCTGTCCGGCGGCGAGACCACGGTGACCCTGCGCCCACCAGTGCCCGGAGCGCCGCGCGGGCGTGGTGGCCGTGCCACCGAGTTCTTGCTCGGCTGCGCGATCGCGCTGCAAGGCCAGCCGGGTGTCCATGTGCTGGCGGCCGATACCGACGGCATCGACGGCATGGAAAACAACGCCGGCGCCATCGTCACGCCGGACTCGCTGGCGCGGGCGGCAGCGCTGGGCCTGAAGCCGGCCGAACGGCTGGACGCCAACGACGCCTACGGCTTCTTCGCGGCACTCGGTGACCTGGTGCAGACCGGGCCGACGTTCACCAATGTGAACGACTTTCGCGCGCTGTTGGTGCTGTAGCGTGCTGTAGCGTGCGCTAGCGGGACCGACCGGAACTAGCTCGGTCTGCGCCCGGCGCGGGCCTGCGCCACCGTCAGCCCCACGGCGGCTGCCTTCATCGGCGGTCTTCCCCATCGAACAGGCCGGGACGAGGGTCCGGGCATCGCAAGCCGGACCGCCATGCACATCCATCGTCGGGGTGACGTGAGGGTCGACCGGGTTTGCCTGCAAGCCCGCGGCCAATGCCGGCGGGCGCGGTGGTAGCCTCGAACGTCCCGATGAATGCCGTCGTCCCCAGCCCCGAACCCTCGATCCCTCGATCCGCGCGACCTTGCGCAACCGGGCCTTCCGCGTCCTGCTCGGTGGCGGCGGCACCATCTATTTCGTCGGTAATGCGATGCAGGCCATGGCTGCGGCCTGGCTGATGGTCGAGATCACCGGCTCGTCGTTCCTGGCCGCGCTGGTGCAGACGGCGGTCTTTCTGCCGATGTTCCTGTTCGCCCTGCCGGCGGGCGTGCTGGCCGACATCACCGACCGCCGGCGGCTGATCCTGCTGTCGTTGGGCGTGCAGGCGGCCACGGTGGCACTGCTGGCGCTGCTGGTGCTGGTGGGTTGGGCCGGTGCACAGACGCTGCTGCTGCTGACTTTCGTTGCCGGCTGCTGCACCGCGTTGCTGTCGGCGTCGTGGAATTCGGCCATCGTCGACGTGGTGCCGCGGCACGAGCTGCCGCAGGCCATCACCGCGGTGGGTATTGCCTACAACGCGGCGCGGGCGCTCGGGCCGGCGGCGGCGGGCTGGGTCTTTGCCACCGCCGGCAGTGGCTGGGTCTTCGTGCTGGCGGTCGGTGGCGTGCTGGCGCTGTTCGAATCTGTGCGTCGCCATCCGCCGCGCCCGCATCCGCCGAGCCGGTTGCCGGCCGAACGCCTGTGGGGCGGCATGCTCAGCGCGCTGCGCTTCGCGCGCCATTCCGAGACGGTACTGGCGCAGCTGGTGCGCACCGTGGCCTTCAGCGCCACCGGCTCGGCGCTGTGGGCGCTGCTGCCGGTGATCGCGCAGCGCCAGCTCGGGCTGGGCGCAGCGGGCTTCGGTTTCCTCATCGGTTGCTTGGGTACGGGGGCGGTGATGACGGGCTTTGTCGTCGGCCCCTTGCGCAGCCGCCTGGGCCTGGACCGGCTGGTGGCTGCCTGCTGCGTGGGCTATGCCGCGGTGATGGCGGTGGCGGCCTATTCGCGGCTGGCGCTGCTGGTCTATGCCGTGCTGCTGGTGGCCGGGGGCTGCTGGATGGCGGTGATGTCGACCTTCAACACCGCCACCCAGACCAGTGTGCCGCCCTGGGTGCGCGCGCGCGCCACTGCGCTGCACACCTTGTGCTCGCTGGGCTCGTTCGCCATCGGCTCGGCCTTCTGGGGCGCGTTGTCCGACCTCGTTAGCCTGCAGGCGGCGCTGGGCCTGGCGGCCTTGGGCATGCTGTCCGGGCTGCTGCTGGCGCGGCCGTTCCCGCTGCGCATGGGTGCGCTGGACGAAGTCACCCAGGTCAAGACCATCGACAACCTGTTCATCGTGCATGAGCCCGACCCCGAGGCCGGACCGGTGGCGGTGGAGATCGGCTACCGCATCCAGCCCGACCGCACCGCGGCCTTTCTCGACGCCGTCAGCCTGCTGCGCGCGCCACGGCGGCGTGATGGCGCCACGCTGTGGCGCGTCTACCGCGACCTGTCGGACCCGTCACGCTTTGTCGAACGCTTCATCGTCACCAGTTGGGCCGACTACCTGCACCAGCGCGCCCGCGCCACCCTGGCCGACGAGGAACTCGAAGCACAGCTGCGCGAGTACCTGCTGCCCGGCCAAACCACCCGCATCGCGCATTACGTGGCCGAACGCTGAGCCTGCAAGGCGAACCCGCGGGTCAGCCTCTCAGGCCAGCGCGCCGTTCTGATGCAGCGCAGCGGTCACGAAACGCGGTCCGGCAGGGCCGCGCGCCAGTTGATCTGGCGCAAGGGCCGCCAGCCGACGCTGCCCGAAAGTGCGCTCCACGCCCACTCTCGAGGCTGCGACGGCATTACCGCCGAGCTTCGAACCCCTCGGGGCGACAAGGAGGGGCTCCGAGCCGAACCGTATGGGACATGCGCAATTGATCGAAAGCCGTCAGGACGGCACCAACTTGCTGGCCGAGCGGGCCTTGCGCCCGGCCGAGGCCCCCGTGGTCACGGGGGGGCGTCGCCTGCCGCGCCATGAGGCGGCGCATGTGCCCGATGCCCGAGTCTGGAACGAACTGCTCGGCCTGCCGGCGCTGACCAGCCTGGAGCTCAATGCGCTGACCGTGCTGGCGCGGTCTCGCTTCGTTGCGCAAGGGGCCAGCGTATTCACGCAGCAGGAATCAGCGCGCGCATTGGTGTTCGTTCGTGAAGGCGATGCGGCTCTGGGTTGGTGCACCGCCGATGGTCATTTCCGCATCGAACGGCCGGTGCGTGGCCCCGGCTGGCTCGACCAGAGTTCGGCCTGGATCGATGCGACGCACGCCATCGACGCCCGAGCCATCACAGCGCTGGTGGTGGTGGAACTGCCGCGCGAGGACGTGCAGGCCTTGCTCGTGAGCCAGCCGTCACTGGCCCGGCGCCTGATCTCGAGCCTGGCGCGCGAGGTCCACTCGCTGGCCGTCAACACCCATGGCCTGATGCACAAGGATGCTCCGGCACGCTTCGCGCAATGGCTGGTCGCACGTTGCCAGCCGCTGGCCGACAGCGCGCAGCGCGGTGTGGTCAAGCTCGACGAGCGCAAGCGCGACATCGCATCGCAACTGGCCATCACGCCCGAGACGCTGTCACGCCTGATGCGCAGCCTGAGCCGTCAAGGCATCATCAGCGTTGCCGGCTACACGGTGCATGTGGCCGACATCGAAGGCTTGAAGCGCGTCGCCGACAGCGAGTGATCAAGACCGCAACTCAGGCGGCGTCTGCCGCCTGCAGCAGTTGCGCCACCACTGCCAGCGCGATCACTTCGGGCTCCTTGCCGGCGATGCCGGGCAAGCCGATCGGGCAGATCAGCCGCTGCCGCGCGGCGGCGGCAATCCCGCGCGCCTCGAACCGATGCAGGAAGCGTGCGCGCTTGGTAGCCGAGCCGATCAGGCCCAGGTAAGCGAAGTCACCACGCCTGAGGATCGCCTCGGTGATCGCCAGGTCGAGGTCGTGGCTGTGCGTCAGCACCAGGAAGAAAGCCCCCGGCGCAGCCAAGGCCACTTCGGCCTCGACGGGTTCGACACACAGGCGCTCGATGTGCGCGGCTGACGGCGCGGACGGAAACTCGCTCTCGCGTTCGTCGATCCACTGCACGCGGCAGGGCAGGTCCTGCAGCAAGTGCACGATGGCGCGGCCCACATGGCCGGCACCGTAGAGCTGCAGCATGAAGCGCGGCGCGCTGGCGGACCATCGCTCGGGCTGCGCCCGGGCCAGGGTCTGCAGGCGCAAGGTCAGCGCGCCGCCGCAACACTGGCCGAGCGCAGGCCCGAGCGCGAAGTGCTGTTCGGCCGCTTCTGCCGCGCCATCCAGCAGCCGGCGCGCGCTGGCGATGGCCCTCAGCTCCAGGTGGCCGCCGCCGATGGTGCCCAGCACCTCATGCGCCGCCACCAGCATGCGGGTGCCGGCCTCGCGTGGCACCGAGCCTTGTACGCGCATGATCTCCACCACCACGGCCGGGCGCCCTGCGCCCAACCAGGCCAGCGCCTGTTCACGCAGGTCGACGGTCATGCCGGGGCGACCTGAACGGCCTGCACCGCGCGCAAGATGGCCTCCGGCGTGGCCGGTGCGTTCAGCGGCGGATCCCGTCGGTAGCCCCCTGCCGCCGAAACCGCGTCGCGGATCGCGAAGAAGACCGAAAAACCCAGCAGCAGCGGCGGTTCGCCCACGGCTTTGCTGCGGTGGATGCTGTCCATCACGTTGGGGCGCTCGAACAACGCGCTGTGGAAGACGGCGGGCGCGTCATTGGCAGTCGGGATCTTGTAGGTGCTGGGGCCGTGCGTCAGCAGGGCGCCGCTCTGCGCATGCCAGACCAGTTCTTCCATCGTCAGCCAGCCCATGCCCTGGATGAAGGCGCCTTCGACCTGGCCGAGGTCGAGCGCCGGGTTGATCGACTGCCCGGCATCCTGCAGCAGGTCGGCGCGCAACAGCTTCCATTCGCCGCTGAGCGTGTCGATGATCACCTCGCTCACCGCCGCGCCGTAGACGAAGTAGTGGAACGGCCGGCCCTGCAGCGTGTGCTTGTTCCAACTCAGGCCGGGCGTGGCATAAAAGCCGTCGCTCCACAGCTGCACGCGCGCGACATAGGCCAGCTGCACCAGTTCGGCAAACGGCAGCCGGCGGTCGTGCAGGTGGACGGTGCCATTGTCGAAGCGCACGGCAGCCGCGTCGCCGCCCCCTGTCGCAGCGGCAAAGGCCGCCAGCCGCTCGCGCAAGCGGCGCGCGGCGTCCTGCGCCGCCTTGCCGTTGAGGTCGCTGCCGGTGGACGCCGCGGTGGCCGAGGTGTTGGCCACCTTCTGCGTATCGGTGGCCGTCACGCGCACCTGCTCGAATGGGATGCCGAGTTCATGCGCGACCACCTGCGCCACCTTGGTATTCAGGCCCTGGCCCATCTCGGTGCCACCGTGGTTGACCAGCACCGAGCCGTCGGTGTAGATGTGCACCAGCGCACCGGCCTGGTTGAGGTGGACCACGTTGAACGAGATACCGAACTTCACCGGCGTCAGCGCCAGGCCCTTCTTCAGCACCGGGCTGCATTCGTTGAAGCGCGCGCTGGCCTCGCGCCGGGCGCGGTAGTCGCTGCTGTGCAGCAGGCGCTGCACCAGCGGCTCGATCAGGTTGTCGTCCAGCGGCTGGCCATAGGGCGTGAGCGCACGATCGGGCGCGGCGTAGAAGTTGATCCGCCGCACGTCCAGCGCATCGCGGCCCAGCCGCCGCGCCACCAGGTCCATCACGTGCTCGATGGCGATCGCACCTTGCGGACCGCCGAAGCCACGAAACGCCGTGTTGCTCTGCGTGTTGGTCCTTGCCGAATAGCCGTGCAGCGCCACGTGCGGCAGCCAGTAGGCGTTGTCGAAGTGGCACAACGCGCGCGTCATCACCGGCCCCGACAGGTCGGCCGAATGCCCGCCGTTGGAGACCATCGTGGCCTCGACGCCGAGGATGCGGCCTTGGTCGTCGTGGCCGACCTCGATCTCGAATTGGAAGCCGTGCCGGCGGCCGGTGATCATGAAGTCGTCGTCGCGGTCCAGCCGCAGCTTGACCGGACGCTGCAGTCGCTCGGCGGCCACCGCGGCCACGCAGGCGAACAGCGCCGACTGCGACTCCTTGCCGCCGAAGCCACCGCCCATGCGCCGGCATTCCACCTGCACCGCGT